>JAYVTP010000001.1:0-4709 GCA_043788685.1 Pseudolysobacter sp.
ACGCGGCCGGCGTTTTACCGATGCGCATGAATCGCTCGGCTAACCGCGTTGCAACACGCTCATCGGCGTGATGCGTGCGCGCGTGCCGAGCCAGCCGGCGAGGGTGACCAGTACAATTGCGGCGATGATACAGGCGCCAAGCCCGAACAGCGGCGGTACAAAACCGATATCAAAAACGTTGCGCGCGAGCAGGATTCCGGTGGCGCTCGCACCGAGCGCGGCAATGCCGCCGCTGAGTGCACCGAGGAAACCGAATTCGCCGAGCACCGCAGCATTGAGTTGGCCGTGACGCGCTCCGAGCGTGCGTAACAACGCCGCCTCGAAACGTCGTTCATCGCTGGTGGTATTCAGCGCCGCGGTCAGCACGAGCAGGCCGGCGATCAGGCTGAACGCCAGTACCCATTGCGCGGCGCTGCTGACCCGACCGATCAGGTCGCGCACGCGATCGAGCAAGGCGTTGATGTCGATCAATGAAAGGTTGGCGTAGTCGTGCGTGAGCAAGGCGAGTTGTGCCTGCTGTTGCGGCGGCTGATAAAAACTCGCGACATAGCCGTGCGGCAGCGATTGCGCGCTGGCCGGATCGAGCAGCAGGAAAAAATTGACGCGGAACGAGTTCCAGTTGACCTTGCGGATGTTACGTATCGTCGCGACGATATCGCGCTCGCCGACGCGCAGGCTCATGCGATCGCCGAGCTGCAGATGAAACATTTCGGCCCAGGTCGTATCCACCGAAAGTTGCGGCTCGGTGGTGTTCGCATCGAACCATGTGCCGCTGACCAAGGCATTCGATTCCGGCAGCGTCGCGCTCCACGAAATACGTGTCTCGCCATTGATCCAGTTCGCAGCGCGCGAATCGGGATAATCCTCGACCTTAGGCACACGACCGTTGATCGCGATGAGTTTGCCAATCGCCAGCGGCAGGGTGTTGAGTCCGCGCGCACCGGCCGTTTCGAGTTTCTGCACGACCACATCGCGCTGCTCGGCCTGCAGGTTCAGCAGAAAATAATTCGGCGTATCGGTTGGCAATTCAGTGCGCCAGCCTTGCAGCAGTTGCGGGCCGACTAGTGCCATGATGAACAGCGCGGTGAGGCTCAGGCTGAGCGCCGTGCTCTGGATCAAACTTAGGCCGCGCCGACGCGCGAGATTGGCCAGGCCGAAACGCAACGCGCCCGGCAAATGTCGCGCCAGCCGCAGAGAGATGCGGATCAGCACGATGCCGAGCAGCCAGGTCAGCGCCGCGACGGCGAGCAGGCTGCCCGCAAGAATCGCCGCGAGTTTCAGGCTGTCGCTCTGTGCATAAATCAGACCGGCGCTCACGATGACCGGCAGCAGATAAAGTGCATCGAAACGTCGCGATTTGGTCGCGAGTTCGCGCTGGAAAACGCGTACCGGCGGCACCTCGCGCAGACGTAACAGCGGCGGCAGCGCAAAGCCGATCAGCACGGTGATGCCCACGCCGAAAGCCGCAAGGCTCGGCAGTAACGGCAGCGCCGGCAATGTGCCCGGTAACAAATCTTTGGCGAGTGCGAGCACGGCGGCTTGCAGCCCAAGCCCGAGCAATACGCCGACAATGCACGCCGGCAGCGCAAGCAGCAACAACTCCAGCAACAAGGCCAGCAGCACTTCGCGGCGGCTCGCACCGAGGCAACGCAGCAAGGCCACTTCATCGGTCTTGCGGCGCGCAAACCGCTGCGCCGCGAGTGCCACGGCAATGCCCGAAAGCAGTGCCGACAACAACGCTGCGAGACGCAGGAACGACGTGCCGCGATCAAATGCGGTGCGCAGATTCTGTTGCGATTGTTCGAGCGTGACCAGTTCCGCGCCGGCGGGCAGCAGCGGTTTGACCCAGTCGCGAAAACGCGTGAGTGCATCCGCCGTACCGGCGAGCATGAGCTTGTTCCGCACGCGACTGCCCGGACCGAGCAGACCGCTGCTCTGCGCATCCGGCAATCCGATAAGCACGCGCGGCGCGAGTGCAAACATTTGTCCGCCATCGGGCTGACTCAGAATTTCGCCGGCGATGCGCAGCGTTTGATCGCCGAGTGCAAGTCCGCCGCCGGCCTGCAGGCCGAGCGCGGTCAAGACTTCATGTTCGACAAATACGCTGCCCGCTGGCGGCGCATTGGCGCTGTGTTCGCGGCCATCGACATCGCGCACACGCAATATGCCGCGCAACGGATACGTGGCATCGACCGCGACGATATTGCACATGCGGCTCCTGTCTCCGGCGAACAATACGCTCGGAAATTCCGCGCTCGATGCGCTGCTCAGGCCGAGCTGTTGCGCTTCGTTGCGCCACTCGCTTGGTAACGGCGTGCGCGCTGAAACACCAAGATCGCCGCCCATCAATTCCGCCGCACTGGCGACGATCGATTGTTCGATGCGCGCACCGAGCGTGCTGACCGCGCCGAGCGCCGCCACGGCGAGCACAAGCGCGAGCGCGAGTATGGTCAATTCGCCGTGGCGAAATTCGCGGCGCAATGAGCGCCACGCAAACGCGAACGGCTTCATGCGGCGATATCCAGCGCGCGCCCGCTTTCGAGATGCAGGCGTTGGCTGCAGCGCGCGGCGAGTTTCAAGTCGTGCGTGACGAGCACCAGCGTGGTCGCATTGGCCCGGTTCATATCGAACAACAGTGCACTGACCGCGTGGCCGGTACGTGCATCGAGATTGCCGGTCGGCTCATCCGCAAACAGCAACTGCGGCTTGTGCACGAACGCACGTGCGAGTGCCACACGCTGCTGCTCGCCGCCGGAAAGTTGATACGGATAATGGCGCGTGCGCGCACTCAGTCCGACCGCCGCCAATGCGGCATGCGCTTCGGCACGCGCATCAGCGCGACCATCCAGTTCGAGCGGCAACATCACGTTTTCTTCGGCGCTCAACGCCGGCAGCAGATGGAACGATTGAAACACAAAACCGACCAAGCGCCGCCGCAATGCCGCGCGTTGTTCCTCGTCGAGCGAATTCAGCGAAACGCCGCCGAGCAGGATTTCGCCGGAGCTCGGCGAATCGAGTCCGGCGAGCAATCCGAGCAAGGTGGTCTTGCCCGAACCCGACGCACCGACGATCGCCAAGCTGGCGCCGCGCGCGAGTTGGAAGCTGATGCCGTTCAGGATATCCAGTCTACCCTCGGGGCCGGAAACCACTTTGCTAACATCGTTGGCAACAATCATCGCTGCGGAGTCTTGATTCATGCGTTATCTACTTTTTATTGGTCTATTGAGTCTGGGTTTGTTGCTGCCGCTGCACGCTTTTGCCTTGGATCGGGCGCCGATTCTGGTGCTCGGCGATTCGCTTTCGGCAGCGTATCGCATCGCCCCGGAATCCGGCTGGGTGACGCTGCTCGACACACGCCTCAAGCAGGATGCCGCGCTTTCGCGGCCCGTGATCAACGCCAGCATCAGCGGTGAAACCTCCTATGAAGGCCGGCTGCGTCTGCCGGCCTTGCTCGCTGAACATCATCCGGCACTGGTGCTGGTTGAACTCGGTGCGAACGATGCGCTGCGCGGCCTGCCCATCGAAGCAGCGCGTGCGAACCTTGAAAATATCATCAAGCTCAGTCAGGCGTCCGGTGCCAAAGTGTTGCTGATCGGTATCGAGATCCCGGTCAACTACGGCACGCGTTATCGCGACGGGCTGCGTACCATGTATCGGGACTTAAGCGCGCAATTCAAGTTGCCGCTGCTGCCGTTTCTGCTGGAAGGCGTGGCGCTGGACTTCGAGCTCATGCAGGACGACGGTTTGCATCCGCGTGCCGTGGCCGAGCCGCGCGTGCTGGAAAATGTCTGGACGGTGTTGAAGCCGGTGTTGGAAGCGATGGCGCGGAAGTGAGTAAAAAAATTTGCGTTTTACGTTGAAGTTCGAGGTTAAATCTGATCAAGCGCCAGCTTGGTATACGCTTCAAGATCAATTGACTTATCGCACAAGAAAGCGCTGACATAAATTTCGTGGGGAAACGCCAGAGTAGCAACAACTAGTTTTTTGCCGTTACTTCCGCGAAGCTCAATACCGCCGAAATAGTTGCATGTAGTTGTTGCGGTATCTGGTGCACTACCTGGAATGCCTTGGCACTTCATGACTGGATTCTCTCCGATTGCGCCCTCGCATCGAATGCCGGGATCAAGCCAATCCTGAGTTTGCAACAGCAGAATTTCGACTGGTGCTTGAAGTTCAAACTGCTGCCGTTCTTCCGCCATTCTGTCGGATGAGAGTTCTGCTTTAATCGGGAAAACTTCGAACCTGTGCTCAGGACAGGTTTCATCCGCGCAGATCTTTACCAATTGCCCAGAGGTTAGTTCAAGGTCGCAACCAAAGAAGCGATCCATACCTTTCACCCTGTGAATGACACCAACGCTAACCACGCCGACTCGAATCGCAGCCAGCGAATTATTAACTGAGGATGGAAGTTCGACGTTGTAATGATTCATCGGGAGTTAGCGCTTGCTCGCAAGCCGCGCCAGCACCGCAGCATCCGGCACCAGTTCGCTGCGAATCATCAGCACCGCGCCCTCGGGTGCGAAAAAATCGCTGTGCACCACGCCGGGCCGTGCGAACAAAAAATCGCCCGCCGCATAACGTCGGCCGTCATGCAGCACGTAACCCTGCATGACCATGCATTCTTCTTCCTTGTTGTGCGGATGCGGCGGCACACGCGAGCCGGATTCGAGTTTCCACAACGAGGTCTGCGTGCCTTTTTCGCGATCCAG
>JAYVTP010000002.1:0-10306 GCA_043788685.1 Pseudolysobacter sp.
GCCGGCAACACCGCGCCCTGATATTTCTTCGCGATAAAGGCTTTCACTTCGGGGCTGGTCAAGGCTTTCGCGAGTTTGGTTACGGCTTCACTGCTGCGATTATCCGAACGCGCGACAAGATAATTGACATACGGCGAATTACTGTCCTCGATCGCCAGTGCATCCTTGGTCGGATCGAGTTTGGCAGCGAGCGCATAGTTGGTATTGATCAGCGCGAGATCGACCTGATCGAGCACGCGCGGCAACATTGCGGCTTCGAGTTCGCGGAATTTCAGGTGCTTCGGATTGGCCGAAATATCCTTCAGCGTGCACAGTGCATCGCCCGGGTCTTTCAGCGTGATCAGGCCTACCTTGTTGAGCAGCAGCAGCGCGCGACTGTTGTTGCTCGGATCGCTCGGAATCACCACATTAGCGCCATCCGGCAGATCTTTCAGCGCCGTGAACTTGTGCGAATACGCGCCGAACGGTTCGATGTGCACGCCGATCACCTTGACCAGATCGGTGCCGCGATTCTTGTTGAACGCATTGAGATACGGCTCGGTCTGGAAATAATTCACATCAATGCGCTTCTGCGCGACCTGCAGGTTCGGCTGCACGTAATCGGTGAACACCTTGATATCGAGATCGACGCCATCCTTCGCCAACATCGGTTTGATGAACTGCAGAATTTCCGCATGCGGCACGGCGGTCGCGGCAACGCTGAGGGTTTCATTCGCGTGCGCCAATATCGCGAACACCACGCTCAACAACAGGAACAGTTTTTTCATGGCAAATCCTTTGACAAAAATAATTTCTAGCGACGGCTGAAACGTGTGACCAGTTTATCGCCGAGCGTTTGTAAAAGTTGTACCAGCACGAGCAGCAACACAACCGTGACCACCATCACGTCGGTCTGGAAACTTTGATAACCGAATCGATACGCGAGATCGCCGAGTCCGCCCGCGCCGATCGCACCGCCCATCGCGGTGTACGAAACCAGCGCGATCGCGGTCACGGTGATGCCGGCGATGATGCCGGGCCGCGCTTCGGGCAACAGCGCGCCGAGCACGATCTGGCGTGTGCTTGCGCCCATCGCCTGGGTCGCCTCAATGATGCCGCGATCAACTTCGCGCAATGCGGTTTCGACCAGTCGCGCGAAGAACGGCGCAGCGCCGATAACGAGTGGCGGAATCGCGCCGAGTACACCGAGCGAGGTGCCGACGATGTGTTCGGTCACCGGCATCATCAGGATCATCAAGATGATGAACGGCACCGAGCGCAGAATATTCACGACCAGCGACAGCACCGCATACAGACCGCGCTGTTCGAGCAACTGGCGTTTCGAGGTGAGGAACAACAACACGCCGAGCGGCAGGCCAAGCACGATAGTCAGCGCCAGCGAACCACCGAGCATCGCGAGCGTATCGATGCATGCACGACCGACATCGGCCCAGTCGGTGTTCGGAAACCACGTTTGCAGGAGCGTCGTTTCCATCAGTGCAGCTCGGTGCCGTGCACATCGGCGACATGCACGTTGGCCGCGGCGAGCTGGCTCAATGCGGCGTCGATATCACCGCCGACCAGCGCGAGCGTGAGCTGGCCGTATGGCGTTTCCTTGATGCGATCGATGCGCCCGGAAAGAATGCTGTAGTCCACGCCGGTGGCGCGCGCGATGCTGCCGAGCAGCGGCGCATAGGTTGCCTCGCCGCGAAACGTCAGGCGCACCACGCGCCCGCTGACGTTGGCCAGATCGGTGCGCGTGTCGTTCTTGTCGACGTTCTCGGCCTCGAACACAAAACGCCGCGTAGTCGGATGTTGCGGATGCAGGAATACATCAGCAACCGTGCCGCTTTCGACCAGCCGCCCGGCATCGAGCACGGCAACGCGATCGCAGACGCGGCGGATCACATCCATCTCGTGCGTGATCAGCACGATGGTCAGGCTGAGTTCGCGATTGATCTCGGCCAGCAGTTGCAATACCGATGCGGTGGTCTGCGGATCGAGCGCGGAAGTTGCTTCGTCGCACAGCAGGATTTTCGGTCGGCACGCGAGTGCGCGCGCGATGCCGACACGCTGTTTCTGGCCGCCGGAAAGCTGCGCCGGATATTTGTCGGCGTGATCGCTCAGGCCAACGCGTGCAAGCAGTTCGGTCACGCGTGTGGCGATTTCAGCGCGCGAGGAAATTCCGGCCAGACGCAACGGAAACGCGACATTCTGCGCCACGGTTTTTGCACTGAGCAGATTGAAGTGCTGGAAAATCATGCCGATCTGCCGGCGCAACGCGCGCAGGCCGTTGGCATCGAGTTGCGTGATGTCGTCGCCATCGATCAGCAACCGGCCCGCAGTGGGGCGTTCGAGCAGATTGATCAGCCGGATCAAGGTCGATTTGCCCGCGCCGGAATGCCCGATGATGCCGAACACTTCGCCGCTTTCGATGCGCAAGTCGATCGCGTGCAGCGCCGGTTGCTCGCGGCCGTCGACGCGATAGGATTTGTGGATATCGTGCAGTTCGATCAAGTCGTGTATCCCCAGCATCAACTTGCAAGGATAACGCACACCCCGCGAAGTTCTTATGAAAGAAAGTTATCGACTTACGCCGCAATCATGGAAATAAAATAAGCCGTCATTCCAGCGCAGGCTGGAATCCAGTTCTTCTGGCAGACCGACGGAGAACTAGATTCCAGCCTGCGCTGGAATGACGGCTTTTTTACCAGGCGCTGCACTTTGTCGTGACTCACCAAAGCATCGGCACTTCGAGCGTCGCAACCGCGGCCGTGAGATGCGGGCCGAGGTAACAATGCGAACCGCAACTGATCAGGCCGGCATCGCGCAACGTCGACAAATACCAGCGCGGCGAGCGCGCGATAAAACCGTCGGTGTCGCCGGCCAGCGCATCGTCGGCGGTAAACAGTTCGAGAAACGCCACGCCCTGCAATTGCTCGGCGATGCCGCGCAGGCCGCGCTTGAGCTCGGGCGTGCGCACGTAATGCAACACATCCGAACATACGATCAAGTCGAAACCCTCATCGAAACGCAGTTCGCCGAGCTGGCCGAACGTGGCAAGGCGGATATTGCGCGTACGCCCGAAACGTTCGACCACGTACTCGCTGCTGTCCAGCCCTAGGTAGGAAATTTTCGGTCGCTCGGCCTTCAGCACCGGCTGCCAAACGCCTTCGCCGCAGCCGATGTCGAGCACGTTGCGGATCGGCCGGCCCAGATAATATTCCGCGGTGCAGATCGCCAGCCGCGCCTTGCGCACCAGCGCTTGGCGCGAACCGATGCCGAGATTTTCGTGGCGATACCAGCGGTCGAAATAAGTGCGGTCGTAGATCTTTGGCATGAATAGAGTTATGTCGATGGTGGCGCGGGCGGTTACGCGTACTGTGACTATTCCGACTACTCAAATTTCCGGAACCACATCTTGTCCGTGATTAGTCTTCGAAATATTGCTCGCCAGATAAGAAGAAAAAATCGTATCGATTTCTGTACATCCGCAGGCAGGAATCTACATCGCCGGCAAGTTGCAGTGCCTGGATTGAATCAGCACCGTAACAAGTATCCGAGATAGTTTCTGGAAGACCAAAAATTTCGTAGCGGCATGCTACTACGCCATTACCGATATCAAAGGACACGGTTCCAGCCTGTACTTCAAATGGGTGGAAAACACAGAAATCGAACGGTATTTTCTCTGAGCTTCCCTTGACGCTGTAGAGCAATGATCGTTTGGCAATGTAGTTTGCAGTCATGAGAGCCTACACTTGAGTGGACGTGTCACGCGACATGCTATGCGGTTGCGCTGACATACCAAAATATCCTTAGTGAGCCCGCCGCCGGTTAGGGCTTTGAGCTATGTGGAAATTTGTAACTCTTGAGGAACTTGCCATAGGCCCATAATGCTCGATCGATAGTGCGTGGATTGCCCATGAACTTGACATGGAATGGCAGGTACTCGTTGACGTATGTATCTATCTTCTCGGGATCGCTGGAAGATATCTCCACCAAATCATTTTTTTCGATGAATTTCATCGCACGATATACGTGCATGTCGTAGATAGGGAAACGCTCGGGTTGCCAGCAATGCAGCCAGAAGATTCGCCAAATGGCACCGCCGTTAGGAAACCTCTCAAGGAATTCCGCAGCACCTAAGTCACTAGGCATTTCGGCGAGCAAGTCCGCTTTCTCTATGAAATTCTTTTCGACGGACTTTGCTTTCAATTCGGACAGCAGTGAGCCGTTCTTCCAGATGAAAAGATTATAAATCTTTTCTGCAGTGAGCGGCTTCGTAATGTTCTGCTCGTAAAGCATGTCTGTTTTTATGTCGTACTGGGTGGACCAGAAATCCACGAACTCGGAGCGCGTTCCTTGCTGTATTACGGGTTTCAAGAAAATCATCATGGGTTCCAGTTTAAGAAGCAGGGATCCTGCATTGAGGAGCTAACTAGTGGTTGAGCCGCTAACCGAGAAAACCTGCAAAGCCAACCGCAGCCACATCGCCCACAAAACCAGCGAACTCAGAAAATACACGGCGAAACGATGCGAAACGCGATTGTAAGTTGTATGAATAAAACTATGTACACCACGCAGCGCCAAGAACGCCCAACCCAGCCAGACGTAAATCACATCGTCGATATGCAGAATCAGCAGCAACACGGCGGCGAGATAAAACAGCACCGGCAGTTCGAACAAGTTGCGCAGGTTGTCGCCCGAGGTGATGAAGGCGCGCGGCAGGTTGCGGTTGAACGGTGTGAGATCGTCGATCGTGATCCTGTTTTTGCGCGCTTGCGTTAACCGCACGAAATACATCTGCAGCCAGACCACAAAGGTCAGCAACACCATGCCGAATACCGGCAGCAAAATCGCATTTGCTGGCATGTATTTCCCCTCGGCGATTCCGACTCAACGAAACCCGGCGTTGAGTTTGTCGAGCACCGCATTGCCCGGACAAAGCTCGCGCGCGGCCAGCGTGTTGAGCGGGCGCGCGGTAGTGTGCAGGTGCTCGTGCATGTCGCTGGCGTTGGCGTCGATGTAGAGCAGGCCCGTGACGACTTCGCCGCGGGCCTGATGTTCCTGCGTGTAGTTCATCGCGGCGATGCGGTTGTGCGGATCGTAGTCGGGCGCGATCTTGCGCAGGCGAAGCACACTGCCGTCGTGCTGTTCGACTTCGAGCAATTCGCCTGCTGCAAAATCGACGCGGATTTCCTCGCGCAGCGGAATCACATCGAGTCGATTCACGGCCTCGTTATGCTCGCGCACATACTCGTAGCTTTTGGTGCTGCCGGCGTGATTGTTGAACGCCACGCACGGGCTGATCACGTCGAGAAACGCTGCGCCCTTGTGCGCGATCGCGGCCTTGATCAGCGGCACGAGCTGGCGCTTGTCGCCGGAAAAACTGCGCGCGACAAAACTCGCGCCGAGCTGCAGTGCTATGCCGACCATATCGAGCGGACTGTCGCTGTTGACCACGCCGCGTTTAGAGGTGGAACCCTGATCGGCGGTCGCCGAAAACTGGCCCTTGGTCAATCCGTAGACGCCGTTGTTCTCGACGATGTAGACCATGTTCACGCCGCGGCGCATGCAGTGTGCGAACTGGCCGAGGCCGATCGAGGCCGAGTCGCCATCGCCCGAAACGCCGAGATACAACAGTTCGCGATTCGCCAGGTTCGCGCCGGTCAACACCGACGGCATGCGACCGTGCACGGTGTTGAAACCGTGCGACTGGCCGAGGAAATAATCCGGCGTTTTCGAGCTGCAGCCGATGCCGGAAAGTTTCGCGACGCGGTGCGGCTCGACATCCATTTCCCAGCACGCCTGGATGATTGCGGCGGAAATCGAATCGTGGCCGCAGCCCGCGCACAAGGTGGAAATCTTGCCTTCGTAATCGCGCCGCGTGTGGCAGAGCTTGTTCTGCGGCAGGGTCGGGTGGTGCAGCTTGGGTTTGGCGAGATAAGTCATGTCAGGCGACTCGATGCTGGTCGATGGATGCGACGTCCATGCCGCCAATGCGGCCGGCGATTTCGCGCGCGATGAAACGCGCGGTGATCGGCGTGCCGTCGTAGTGCAATACGCGAATCAAGCGCGCCGGATCGATGTCGAATTCGTTGATGATGAGGCTGCGCATCTGCGCGTCGCGATTCTGTTCGACGACAAAAACCACATCGTGCGCCGCGATGAAATCCGCCACCGAGTCGGGAAACGGAAACGCGCACAGGCGCAAGGTATCGAGATGGATTTGCTCGGACTCCAGCCCGGTGATCGCTTCGCTCATCGCCGGACTCGTCGAGCCGTAATAGATCGCGCCGAAGCGAGTTTTTTGTGCGGCCGCGCGCAGCACCGGCTGCGGCACGAGCGATTTGGCGGTGTTGAATTTGCGTAGCAGCCGTTGCACGTTGTAGATGTAGTCGGGGCCGACCTCGGAGTAACGGGCGTAGGCATCCTTGGTCGTGCCGCGCGTGAAAAAACTGCCCTTGTTCGCGTGCGTGCCGGGCAGCGTGCGGAACGGAATGCCGTCACCATCGACATCGAGATAACGGCCGAAATCGCGCCCGGCTTCGAGTTCTGCCGCAGTCATGATCTTGCCGCGATCGTATTCGCGCGATTCGTCCCACGCGAGCGGCGCGCACAGGCGCTGGTTCATGCCGATGTCGAGATCGGTCATGACGAAGATGGGCGTCTGCAAACGATCCGCCAGATCGAGCGCCGCTGCCGCATGCATAAAGCATTCGTGCGGATCTTCGGGAAACAGCAGCACGTGTTTGGTATCGCCGTGCGACGCGTACGCACACGCAAAAACATCGGCCTGCTGCGTGCGCGTCGGCATGCCGGTCGACGGGCCACCGCGCTGCACATTGATGATCGTCACCGGAATTTCCGCCATGTAGGCGAGGCCGATGAATTCGGTCATGAGCGAAACGCCCGGGCCGGACGTGGTGGTGAAAGCGCGTGCGCCGTTCCAGCCCGCACCGAGCACCATGCCGATCGAGGCGATTTCGTCTTCGGCCTGCACGATGGCGTAGTTATTCTCACCGGTTTCGCCATCGACGCGATATTTCATGCAGTATTTCTGGAACGCTTCGGCCAGCGATGACGACGGCGTAATCGGATACCACGCGCACACCGTCGCGCCGCCATAAACGCAGCCGAGCGCGCCGGCGGTGTTGCCATCGAGAAAGATGCGATCGCCGACATTATCGGCGCGCCGCACGCGCAGGCCGATTGGATGCGGCAGATGTTCGCGCACGTAATCGCGGCCGAGATGCAGCGCCTGCACATTCGAGGTCAGCAGTTTTTCCTTGCCTTTGTATTGTTCGGAAAACAGCTTCTCGATTTCCGCCGCATCGATTTCCAGCAGCATCGACAATGCGCCGACATAGACGATATTCTTGAACAACTGGCGCTGGCGCGGATCGCTGTAGGTGCGGTTGCAGAGCTCGGTCAGCGGCATGCCGATGACGTGGATATCGTCGCGGAATTTCGACGCCGGCAGCGGCTTGCTGTTGTCGTAGAACAGATAACCGCCGGGTTCGATTTCCTTGAGGTCGGCGTTCCACGTTTGCGGATTCATTGCCACCATCAGATCGACGCCGCCGCGCCGGCCGAGATACCCGGCCTCGGTCACGCGCACTTCGTACCACGTCGGCAAACCCTGGATGTTCGACGGGAAAATATTGCGCGGACTCACCGGCACGCCCATGCGCAAAATCGACTTCGCGAACAGCTCGTTGGCCGATGCCGAACCCGAGCCGTTGACGTTGGCGAACTTCACCACGAAGTCGTTGATCGCCGCGATTGCCTTGACCATCACGCGACGCTCCCCTGCTTCTTGCCGCAGCCGGTTTTTTCTCCCGCGTGCGCCATCTCCAGCAGGAATTTCTGCATGTCCCACGCGCCGGTCGGACAACGCTCAGCGCACAGGCCGCAGTGCAGGCAGACGTCTTCATCCTTGACCATCACACGACCGGTTTTCAGCGCTGCGGAAACGTATAAATCCTGTGTCAAATTCAGCGCTGGCGCGGTCAGATGCTCGCGCAATTCCGGCTCGGCGTCGTTGCCGGTAAACGTGATGCAATCCATCGGGCAGATGTCGACGCACGCATCGCATTCGATGCATGCATCCTTGACGAACACGGTCTGCACATCGCAGTTCAAGCAGCGCTCGGCTTCCTTGAGCGCGGTGGCCATATCGAAGCCGAGTTCGACTTCCATTTTTATATTTTTCAGCGTTTTTTCGAGCGCCGCCGATGGCACCTTGTAGCGTTCGTCGGGCGAGATCGCGCTGTCATAGCTCCATTCGTGGATGCCCATTTTTTGCGACATCAGATTGGTCAGCGGCGAAGGCCGCGTATGGATATCGGCACCATTCAGTTGCAGGTCGATCGACACCGCGGCTTCGTGGCCGTGCGCGACCGCCCAGATGATGTTCTTCGGCCCGAACGCGGCATCGCCGCCGAAAAAAACCTGCGGCAAACTCGATGCATACGTGACCTGATCGACCACCGGCAAACCCCATCGATCGAACTCGATGCCGATGTCGCGCTCGATCCACGGATAGGCGTTTTCCTGGCCGACCGCGATCAAGACATCATCGCATTCCACGAGTACATCCGGCTCGCCGGTCGGCACGAGTTTGCGCTGGCCCTTCGCATCGATCTGCGCGTGGACTTTCTCGAACCACATGCCGTTGAGTTTGCCATCGCTATGCTCGAATTTTTTCGGCACGAGGAAGTTGAGAATCGGAATGCCTTCGTGGATCGCGTCTTCTTTTTCCCACGGCGAAGCTTTCATTTCATCGAAGCCGGAACGCACGATCACTTTCACTTCTTCGCCGCCAAGCCGGCGCGACGAACGGCAACAATCCATCGCGGTGTTGCCGCCGCCGAGCACGATCACACGCCGACCGATTTTCTCGATATGACCGAACGAAACCGACGATAGCCAATCGATGCCGATGTGGATATTTTTTGCCGCCTCGATCCGCCCCGGCAGATCGAGATCGCGGCCGCGCGGTGCGCCGCAGCCGACGAAGATCGCGTCGTAATTCTGCGCCAGCAAATCGCGTAGCGAATCGATGCGCTCGCCGCTGCGGAACTCGATGCCGAGGCCGAGGATGTAACCGACTTCTTCATCGATCACTTCTTCCGGCAGGCGAAACCGCGGCACTTGCGTGCGCATGAATCCGCCGGCTTTCGCTTCGCCTTCGAACACGGTGACGTGATAACCGAGCGGCGCGAGATCGCGCGCGACCGTGAGCGATGCCGGCCCTGCGCCGATGCAGGCGATGCGTTTGCCGTTGCGTGCGGCGAGCTGCGGCAGGCGCGATTGGATCGCGGCGCTGTCCTTGTTATCGGCGGCGACACGCTTGAGGCGGCAGATCGCGACGGGCTCGGGTTTCTCGCCGTTGTTTTCTTCGACGCGGCCACGGCGGCACGCGGGTTCGCATGGTCGGTCGCAGGTGCGACCGAGAATGCCGGGGAAGACATTCGAGGTCCAATTGATCATGTAGGCATCGTCGTGGCGGCCCGCGGCGATCAACCGGATGTATTCGGGAACCGGGGTGTGGGCGGGGCAGGCCCACTGGCAATCGACGACTTTATGGAAATATTCGGGCACACGTATATCGGTAGGTTCCAACGCAGATTTCCTCGTTCGAGATCATGCCGCATCGCGCACCACCGTCAGCAGCAACAGAGTGCGCTCTCACGATCGGGCGCGACGGAAATTTCGATCGATGTGTCGGCATCGGCGGAAGTTTCCCTCGCGTCATCCCCTCGCTGGCGCCGAGTCTAGACTGATATGCGCGATCCGCAAAGCTGTCTTCGCGATGAAAAATTCGGCGCTTTCGATTAGTGCATTGCAGCATGTCGCACACGACTTTGCGCCCTATCGCGCGAGCCTTGAACTCGGCTATCGTGCAAGGCTGAATCAGTTGAGGTGTTTGTGATGATGACGAGTTCGGGCCTGCGCCATTGCGCTGGAGTTTTGCTGTTCTGTTGCAGTGTTGTCAGCGGCAATCTGAGCGCAGCAGAGCCAACACCGGCGCCTGCGAAAACTGCGTCGGCCACGTTCGCATCGACGATTCACGGCTTGCCATCCGCGCCGGGATTTTTCGATGTGTATCGCGATGTCACGAAAGGTCGTGTGCTGTTGAATATCGCAGCATTCGATACGCCATTCCTGCTCGTGACATCGTTGCCGTACGGGCTTGGCTCGAACGACGTGGGACTTGATCGCGGCCAGAGCGGCGGATCGCGGCTCGTGGAATTCCGTCGCATCGGCGCTCGTATATTTCTCGTTGAACCGAACACGCGTTATCGCGCGATTTCGAACGATG
>JAYVTP010000003.1:0-5373 GCA_043788685.1 Pseudolysobacter sp.
GGCGCGTGGGTCGTAGCCGGAGGATGGGGCGGGTTCGGCCGCGCCTGGATTCTGATCGGGGCTGTCGTGCATGAGGTGAGCAGTTGCGATCCGCGCAGAAGGCCGCCCAGCCTAACGCAGCGCAGCAACCCGGGAAAGGTGCATTCCAGCGCGGCGGCAAGGAAAGCGGCGCCAGCCAAGTGCTTGCTATGCTGCGGCGGACTTTCCGGAGACCGACCATGCTGCCACGCACGCACGCCCTCGCCTTCGCGCTGACCGTTGCAATCTCCGCGCTTGCCGCAGCGCAAACGTCTGCGCAGACAGTCGCACCCGCCGCAGCATCAATAACGACCGTGCTGCACTGCCCGGCCCTACTCGACACCTTCGCCGGCAGGATGCTCGGCGCGACGACGGTCGTGATCGATGGCCAGCGCATCAGCGAAGTCGTGGCGGGACGCGCGGATCGACCCGGCGCGACCGTGATCGACATTCCCGCCGGAAGCACCTGCCTGCCCGGCCTGATCGACAGCCACGTGCACCTGACCCAGGAAACGAGCCCGACCCAGTACAGCGACAATTTCCGCCTGAACATCGCCGACTACGCAATCCGCAGCACGGTGTATGCGCGGCGCACGCTGATGGCCGGCTTCACCACCGTGCGCAACGTCGCCGACCGCGCCAACGAATCGATCGCGCTGCGCAATGCGATCAACGCCGGAATCGTGCCGGGACCGCGCATCTACAGCGCGGGCATGGCGATTGGTTCCACCGGCGGCCATGCCGATCCGACAGATGGCTACCGCGCCGACCTGATGGGCAACCCGACACCCGTCGTGGGCATCATCAATAGTCCCGATGACGCATGGAAAGCGGTACGCCAGCACTACAAGGACGGCGCGGACCTGATCAAGATCATGCCGTCCGGCGGCGTGCTCGACGAGAGCGCAAGTGTCGACAATGCGCAGATGACGATCGAGGAGATCAAGGCGGTGGTCGCTGCCGCGCACGATTATGGATTCACGGTTGCCGCACATGCGCATGGTGCCGAAGCGATTCGCCGCGCCATCATTGGCAGCGTGGATTCGATCGAGCACGGCACCTTCATGGACGACGCCGACATGAAGCTCATGAAAGAACACGGCACGTGGTATGTGCCGACCATCATCGCCGGCAAATACGTCGAGGAAAAAGCCAAGATTCCGGGCTATTACCCGGCCCAGGTCGCGGCCAAAGCCGCGCAGGTCGGCCCGATGATTCAGGCCACTGCCGGGCGCGCCTACAAGGCGGGCGTCAAGATCGCGTTCGGCACCGACGCAGCGGTGTATCCGCACGGCGATAACGCGCGCGAATTTGTCTACATGGTGGATGCCGGCATGCCGCCGCTGTACGTGCTGCAGGCCGCCACCACGCACGCCGCCGAACTGCTGCACAAGAGTGACAAGCTGGGGCGCATCAAGGCCGGGTATTTCGCCGACGTGATCGCAGTAAAAGGCAATCCGCTGGACGATATCAAGCTTATGCAAAAAGTCAGTTTCGTCATGAAGGATGGCAAGGTCTACAAGGTCAACGGCAACCCGGTCACGCCCGAAGCGCAGGCGCAGGTGACCGCGCCATCGATCGCGCAAGGCGAAGAATTGCTGGGCTACTGATTTCTTTTTGCTCGTCATCCCAGCGCAGGCTGGGATCCAGGTCTTCAGACGGTAAAAACAAGAACTGGATTCCAGCCTGCGCTGGAATGACGGCATCTTTTTTCGTCGGTTACCACTGAACGACCGATGGCCGTTTTTTTTGGCACCGAGTACCCGCAAGCAACAGGAGCTCTTGAACGTACCGGCCATCGCCTACATCCTTGGCGACACACTTCTGCCGGAATCCGTCATGTCACCACTCGATCTTGTATTCGACGCCACTCAAGCCAATTTTGAAGCCGATGTGTTGCAAGCCTCGCTGCAGCAACCGGTGCTCGTGGATTTCTGGGCGCCGTGGTGCGAGCCTTGCCGCACGCTGGGCCCGATGCTCGAAAAAATCGTCGCGGATTTCAACGGCGCGATAAAACTCGCCAAGGTGGATACCGAAGTCGAGACGCAGCTCGCCGGCGCGTTCGGTATTCGTAGCCTGCCGACGGTGGTTTTGGTCAAGGATGGGCAGATGGTCGATGGTTTCATGGGCGCATTGCCCGAAGGCCAGATTCGCGAATTTCTCGCACGGCATAATATCGTCGCGGCGCAGGACGATGCGAGCTTGGCCGATAATCCTGATACACCACCTGAAGCTGCAACTCCCGTCGAAACCGTTGAGGAAACGATCGCGCGCCTGCAGCAGGAAATCGCCGCGCAACCGGACAAATCCGAACTCAAGCTCGATCTCGCCATCGCGCTGATGCAGGCCGGCAATGCCGAAAGCGCCGAAGCCGAACTCGATGCCTTGCCGGCCAATCTTTCCACCGACAGCAAGGCAAAACGACTACGCAGCCAGCTCGATCTGGCACAGGCGCTGAAAGATGCGCCAGATCTCGCGAGCTTGCAGGCGCGTGTCGAAAAAAATCCCGAGGACTTGGCTGCGCGCGATCTGCTCGGCGTGCGTCTGCTGCTGAGTGGCGAGGCCGCTGCGGGCCTCGATCAGTTTTTGCACATCCTGCGTATGAAGCGCGATTTCGCTGAAGGCATCGCGAAAAAACGCCTGCTCGCCGCGTTCGCGACACTCGATGACGAAGATTTGGTCGGCAGCTATCGGCGCAAGATGGCGTCGCTGCTGTTCTGACTGTATCCGGCAATACAAATGCTGGCACGGTTCGATTTGCCGCAATCCCTAGGCAGCGGCGCGGTTTACGTCTGCTCGCGACTAACCCACTTCTTGACCGCCGGTGCGACGTAGTTCGCGAAGCGATCAAGCAATACGTCAACATCACGCTCGACAATCAACATCGAGCGATGCAAGGGCTGCACAAACGCTTCGGCGACGGTGTGATCGAGATATGCGGTGAGCGCATCGTAGTAGCCGTCGACATTCAACAACGCGCACGGTTTTTCGTGGAATCCGAGTTGCGCCCAGGTGAGGATTTCAAAAATTTCCTCAAGCGTGCCGATACCGCCCGGTAGCGCGATGAAACCGTCGGACAAATCGGCCATCAACGCCTTGCGCTCGTGCATGGATTTGGTGACATGCAATTGAGTGAGGCCGTGATGCGCGATTTCCTTGGCCGCGAGCGCCGCAGGAATCACGCCGATCACTTCGCCGCCCGCCGCCAGTACCGCGTCCGCGACCACGCCCATGATGCCAACACTCGCGCCGCCGTAGACAAGGCGGATGCCACGCTGCGCCAATGCGCGACCGAGCGCCCGCGCTTGCTGCGCATAAACCGGCGTGCGGCCGATGCTGGAGCCGCAATAAACACACAGGCTACCGATGATCCTGCCGGTCATGAACTAGCGCACATCCTGCAAGCGAAAATTGGGGTTTTCGATGATGCCGAACACGTTGCCGAACGGATCTTTCAGCGTCGCCACCTGGATGCCGCCGCCAACGTCCCTGATCGCTTCATGCACCTGCGCGCCGAGGGCTTCGAGGCGGGCGAACTCGCTGGCGATTTCCTCGACGCCCCAATACACCATCGCGCCGCCCGCGCCAGGCTCGCCATCGGGAATCAGTCCGAGTTCGAATCCACCGACCGCATAACCGACGTAATACACCTCGTCGAAATACGGCGCATGGCCGATCACCTCGGTGTACCAGAGCTTGGCTTTCGCCAGATCGGGCGCAGCATAGATCACGGTGCGCAAACCTTGAATCATGATGGTTCTCTCAGCTAAAAAATTGAGTGACAGTATAGTCTAGCGCGACGCCACACCCCCTGCGCACCTACGCATAACTACACACGCCGAGCGCTGCCGTATTCCGCGCCGCGCCATTGAAAGCGTCACCCGGCGACCAAACCTCTGCCACGCATCACGTTATGATGCGCCCTTATCTGCGAGCCTCGAATCGATGCGCAATCTCTACGTCCAACGTTATCTGATTACTGGGCTGCTCACGTTCATTCCGCTCTGGCTGACGTGGCTGGTGTTCAAGTTCATCTTCTCGTTTTTATCGGAAGTGAGCACACCGTGGGTGGCGGCATTGTTCGCCGGATTGAGCGGCGCGTTTCCCGGCGCGGCTGGCTGGCTGAGCCAGACGTGGCTGCAATCGATCCTCGCGTTTATCAGCACGATCGTCGCGTTGTATGTGATCGGTTTCGCCAGCAATCGTGTCATCGGGCAACGCCTGATCGGTGCGCTGGATCGGCTGATGTCGCGCATTCCACTGGTGCATTCGATTTACGGCGGCACAAAAAAACTGATGTCGCTGATGCAGAACAAACCAACCGGCACGCAACGTGTGGTGTTGATCAATTTCCCGTCGCCCGAACTCAAGAGCATCGGTTTTGTCACGCGCGTATTTCAGGATAACGCCGGTCGCGATCTGGCCGCGGTGTATGTGCCGACCACGCCGAATCCGACCGGCGGTTATCTCGAAATCGTGCCGCTCGACAAACTTATCGCGGTCGACTGGAGCGTCGATCAGGCGATGGCGTTTCTGCTCTCGGGCGGCGCGATCGGGCCGGATACCTTGCCGTTTGCGGTACCGCGCGAGCCATTGGCGAATATGCCGGGTGGATGATCCGTCTGCCGTAACTGTGCGGCATCTCAAGCTATGCCCGGCGCGATGAATTTTATCGCGCCAGCGCAAGCGTTCTGGCGCAAAGTTTTTGTATGGGTTCCTGATAGCGACAGAACGTTTTGAATCGCCCATTACACGTTGCAGCGAACACAAGTCTGCGCCGCACGTCGCACGCCGCGGCATGCTATGCCATACCGAGCCGGCGATGACCCCGCACCTGATCGAGCAACCGTGATGGCGGTGCGCCACTACGGGATATGGATGCCCTTGCCCTTCGAAAATGCTTACCAGCACTTGCTGATATGACACGCCTAGCTGCGCCAGCCGCACGCGGATTTTCCACGCGTTCTGCGAGGGCAAATAATCGTAAAGTTTGAGTGTGGGCACAAAAGCTCCGCAGTAAATGACGTCAGCTCAGATTAGCCGGTGTTGCGCGCAACAACGCTCTGATTCTTGCCAAGCAATCGCCATCGCGAGATGGGCATCACGGCGCTTCTTGGCGTTCTGTGCACAACCGCGCGGGTTAGGCTTGTGACCTTCGACACTAGTAAGCAAATCGGCTTGGCGGCTACGCTTTGCTATCCTAGGCAGTGTCGCAATCGCAGCATTTCATCTGATTCTGGAGCTATAAATGTCATCAGTTTTGATCCAGCGCGCGCTGGTGTTTGCTTTAGCCAGCGGCCTGAGCCTGAGCGCCGGCGCGTCGACCAACGAGCGCGGCCTGGACTCGCGCAATTA
>JAYVTP010000004.1:0-13210 GCA_043788685.1 Pseudolysobacter sp.
ACCGTCGTGGGCGCCTTGAGCGCAGCCAGTGCCGATGCTACCGATTCTTCCCCTTTGAATGGACGAGCCATGAGCGTCTCCTTGGAGTCGTTGGAATACGCATATTATTATCCTATTGAAGTGGAAATGGAATAAGCCCCCAAACCAACTGTGTGGTCATCCTGATTCTGCCAGCCCGCACGCGACACCGTACCTGCTCGCAATGCGTGAACGCAGGCCTCGGTAGTTAGACAGGCATTAAATTCAAATTCAAATGCTGCGCTCAGTGCGCCGTTTGCGAACTTCCCCCCTGTAATAATTGAAATAGTTCCCCCAACTATCGCTGCCTTGATGCCGCCGATGATGTATTCATCCGACACCAAGTGTGGATCAATCTCGGCCTGCAGGCCTGCAGAAACGAAGCCGTGCCCAAACTTCCCACCCCTTAATACTGCCATAACACCACCCAACGCTGCGTGCGAGACTACATTGCCGACCGGGTTGCCTAGCTGCGTGGCCGTATCGTTATATGGTACCGATTGCCCAATCCCGAAGTCGGCTTCCGCCTCTATTGCGCCGAGTACTGCGCCCTTCAGATTGCCCGTTTGCACAAAGTCCGCCGCCGCACCACCCGCCGCCACGATCCCCGCCGCCTCTGCCGTTTCACCTGCTGCCACGAATCCGGAAGCAGCGCCCGATGTCACTACCGTAATCGCAATCGCCGCCGCGGTACGCAGATACTCCTGCTGCCTATGCCCCCAATACCCGCTTGGATCGGTATGCGTAAGCGGGTTATTCATGACATAGCTATAGCGGTTGTAGCTCTGCATGTCGCTCGGGTCTTGCACGAACGGATCGGGCGAGGTGAAGCGCATGGTGCCCGGGCTGTAGATGCGCCCGCCCATGTGCACGAGGCCTGATTCGTCCATCTGCTCCTGTCCGGTAAAACCGTGATGCGTGAGCGTGTCGGCAAAATTGAACGCAAGATTCAAATCCATAGCGCGCCCGGGCAGGTAGGGTTGGGCCCACGGATGGCGGTCGACACCGATGATCTCTGAATGCCCATGAGCTACGCGCATCACCAAATCGTAGGCGCGGGTGGCGATCAGCACGCTGTTGCCGTTTTCGTCGTCCATGGACTGCAAGAAAATCGTTCGTTTGTCGGTGCTGTCACATTCCTTGCAAGTATTTTGGCATGGCGGTGTTAAATGTCGTGCTGCACATGCCCTGAACGGGTCATGAGCGCTATAGTAGGGGAGAAATTTTTGGTCGCGACGAATTACGGTCGTCGTGCAGAGCTTGGGATCCGTTGGCTTGCAGGGGAAAGTTTGACGGTCTTTGGGAAGGGCAAAATCGCTAGTTGAAAGTCGAGCGCCACTTTGTGGCGATTCTTGGGTCAGTATCTGGAGGGGTATCCATGCAATACACACGATTGACAAAATTAACCGCCGCGCTGGCACTCGCGGGAATCTCCGCAAGTGCAGTAGCAATTTCATCGGGGCCGCAGATTCCACGCTCTGCTACGGTCGAAACCACTCAGACCGATGCGCAAAATCGTGCGCTGTATATCGTGCGTCTGGGCCAGCCGTCGGTGGCGACGCACCTGCGTGCCGAGGCCGTAGCCGCTGCACAGAACGTAACGCCTGCGAGTGCCAGCCTTGCCAATAATGCCGGCACCAGTTCGGCGTTCAGCAACAGTGCCGTCATTCCCGGTAGCGCGAAGTTGAACATCAAGTCGCCGCAGGCCGTGAGTTACGCGAACCAGTTATCGGCACAACAGGGTTCGGTGCTGAGCGCCGCGTCTGCCACATTGCAGCGTCCGCTGAATGCCGAGCAGCAATACCGCTATGCACTGAATGGTTTTGCCATCCGCCTGACCGCGCAAGAAGCGCAGGCTATGCGCAAGGTTCCAGGAGTTGTTGACGTCAGCGCTTCGCGCAACAGCGAGCTGAAAACCAACGTCAGTATGGCGTTGATCGGCGCACCGACGGTATGGAACGATCCTGCACCGATCGGCAACAAAGGCGAAGGTGCGGTTATCGACATGCTCGATACCGGTTTGAACTTCAGCAGCGCGGCTTTTTCGAGCTATGAAAACTCTCAGTACTTCCCTTGGTATCCGCTCGGCGGCCCGAGCTACCAATTCACCAATCCGCTCGGCGAGGGCAACTACTTTGGCTGGTGTAATCCGGGCTATTATCCGGGCGATGCGACCGGCCACGATCCTTGTAATGCCAAGGTGATCGGCTCGTGGGACTTCGTCAACGCGGTGGCCACAGCCGACACCAGCGCAGTGCACGATAATCCTGGCGCCAACGATCAGGACGGCCACGGCAGTCATACGTCGAGCACCTCCGCCGGTAACAATCGCGGCGCGGTCTACCAGGGTGGCAGTTACATCCTGAGCGGTGTTGCACCCCACGCCAACATCGTTATTTCGCAGGTCTGCTACGACTTCAACAAGCCTGACGCCACCATCGGCAGCACCTGTCCCAACACCGGCAGTATCAACGCAGTTGAAGAAGCAATTCAGGAAGGCATCGTCGACGTGCTCAGCTACTCGATCGGACCCAGCGGTGGTGATAGCTCTTCGCCTTGGGATGACGCTGGCCAAGTCGCTTTTCTTTCGGCAGTCGATGCCGGTATTTTTGTTTCCACCGCTGCAGGCAACGATGGCCCCGGCGCATCCACACTGAGTAATCAAGCGCCGTGGAACGCCACCATCGCCGCCACGACCACCAGCCGCCAGTCGTTCAGCAAACAGCTGGTCGTCTCTGGCCCCGGTGCACCGCCAGTCAACGCCAGCAAGCTCTTCACCGCCTATGCGGGCGGCGCGCCATTCACTTCGGCATTCCCCAGCTCCACGCGAGTCAGCGTGAGCCCCGGTTATGCCCCCACCAACGATGGTTGTAGCCCGTTCGCTGCCGGCACATTTGCTCACACGATCGCGGTGATCCAGCGCGGTTCCTGCGCCTTTGTCGTGAAACAACAGAATGCGGCCGATGCTGGTGCGGTTGCCGTAATTATCGCCAACAATCGTGCAGGCGCGATCGGCGGCATTATAACTGTGGTCGGGCTGCCGATTCCGGTGTTCACCATGTCGCAGGCCGATGGCAATGCGCTTGCTGCGTTTTCCACCACCAACGGCAATACAACCACCGCGTCACTCGGCACCACCGGTGTTGCGGTTCCGGGCATCGCTGACCAGGTCGCCAGTTTCAGCTCACGCGGTCCAACCAGTCAGGTTAACGTCTTGAAGCCGGATATCGGCGCGCCGGGTGTAGACATTCTCGCGAGCTTCTCCGGCGACTCCACCGCCGTTGGCGAAGACAGCGGCACCTCGATGGCAACCCCGCATATCGCAGGCTCCGCGGCACTCGTGCATGTGGCGCATCCGAGCTGGTCACCGCCAGAAATCAAATCCGCTTTGATGCTGACGGCCAAGAATACCGGTCTGATGACGCAAGCGGCAAACGGCTCGGTATCGCCGTCGACACCGATCGATGTCGGTTCGGGCCGTGTGCAGGTGGATCAGGCGGTGCATGCCGGCTTGGTAATGAATGAGCTCGGCGTCAACTTTGCCGCAGCAAATCCAGCGACAGGCGGCGATCCTCGCACCCTGAACCTGGCCTCGCTGTATGATGAAAATTGCGTCGGACATTGCAACTTCACGCGCAGCTTCAAGGGCACTGCAGCCAAAGCAACGCAGTGGAGTGTTGCCGTCGGTACGGATGCCGGTGTCACTGCTACGGTCACGCCGAGCACGTTCACTGCGCTGCCGGGCGTCAACAAGGCTGTCAAGTTCTCCATCGATACTTCCGGTGTCACCACGCCGGGCTGGTTCTATGGTGAAGTTACCTTGACCCCTTCCGACAGCTCACCGGTGCTGAATTTGCCGGTGGCGGTCAACGTTGCCGCACAGCAGATTGAGGTCGATTCGACCCCGATCACTGCAAGCGTCGCGGTGGGTGGTACGGCTACTGGCACGCTGACCATCAACAACGTCGGTGGTGTGCCGCTGAACTGGGAAATTCAGAATAGCGGTTCAGCCGAAGTCGAGCCGGTCGCTCAAGTTGGCAACAATAACAATGGTTATTCCTCGGACAAGTTCCTTGGTGACAGCTCGGATATCTACAACGCCGACGACGTCAGCCTGTATGGCACGCACTCCCTGGAATATCTGGTGGTGGAAGGCTTTACCCAGCCGGCAATCAAACAGATCGCGACTGCGAACAGCGTAACGTTCAAGATCTATTCGGACGCGAATGGCGTGCCTGCGGGCAATCCGGATGCAGGTAGTGCCGGCGAGATCTACAGTTGCACACGCAGCACGCTCGCCAGCGATCCGACCAACGCGGGCCTTGCTACCGGTGGTCGCTACGACACCGTGCAACTCGATGTCGGTATGGCTTCTAGCAATGGCTGTTCTGCGGCACCAACGCTAGCGGGCAAATATTGGGTAGTGGTTTATCCAACTTTTGCAGGCGACCACACCGGAACGATCTGGTATCGCCAGCAGTCGGTCAGTGGATCAGGTTCCACGCCGGTATCGATCTCGCCGAGCAGTGGTGATACTGCCTGGGCTGCGATCGTCAACGGTGGTGCTCCGCTGAATGGTTTGGCGATGGATCTGTATACCTCGGCTAGCTGCGGCGCATCGTGGCTCTCCGTCGCTCCAAGCTCTGGCACGATAAATGGTCAGGACAGTGGCACGACGACGGTCACCTTTAACGCCACCGGACTCGCCGTCGGCAAGTACAACGCCAACGTGTGTGTCAATTCGGACGACCAGAACAACCCGTCATTGGTAGCACCAGTCGTTTTGACGGTGCATTGATCGCTACAAGCAGCGTTCGCGCTAGCTGAAACACACAAGGCCACCCGAGCAATCGGGTGGCCTTTTTCTTGCGCGAAATTCGCCGCGACCGATTTGTTGGTCGAGGCAATCGCTGCCACTACACTACGCACTTTCATTCCTAGCCGAGACTGCTCGCATGACTTCCGCAAACCTCATCCCCGTCCGCGAACGCCTGATTTTTGCGCTCGATGTCCCCAGCAAAAGTGAGGCCCTGGCGTGGGTGGAACGTCTTGGCGATGCGGTGATTTTCTACAAGATCGGCATGGAGCTGATCACCAGTGGCGAATATTTCGAGGTCCTGCGCGAATTGGATGCACGCGGTAAAAAAGTTTTCGTCGACCTGAAATTTTTCGATGTACCGGCCACGGTGGCGTCTGCGGTAAAAGGCCTGACGCGTTATCCGGTTACGTTCTGCACCATCCACGGCAATAACGCGATGATGCGCGCCGCAGCGGCAGTGAAAGGCAATATCAAACTGCTGGCGGTGACCGCGCTGACCAGTCTCGATCAACGCGATCTGGATGATCTCGGTTTCGAATGTGATGCGCAGACGCTGGTGCTGTCGCGCGCGAAGGCCGCGCTCGAAGCGGGCTGCGATGGCGTGATCACGTCGGGGTTGGAGGTGGCGGCCTTGCGCGCGCAGGTCGATCCGCGTCTGCTGGTGATCTGCCCGGGTATTCGTCCGATCAGCAATACCGATGACCAGAAGCGCACGGTGGATGTCGCCGAGGCGTTTGCGCTGGGTGCGGATTACATCGTGGTCGGGCGGCCGATCCGTCATGCCGAAAATCCGCCCGATGCTGCCGAGGCGATTCAGGCTGATATTGCCAGCGCGTTGGAAAATAGAAAGAAATAAACCGTTCAAACACATTGTGTTGAAGGTAGATACTTAATGTGTTGCATTAACTATGCGAGCTAAGTATCATACCACCGCGGATACAAGTTCCCCCTCCGGTTAATCACCGGACGTTACTCAGATGGCCGCCACGGCCATCTGAGGATTTTTCCCCGCAGTACTCCCATCGCATTCCGCGCTTGCCAATTGCACGCTCACTGCCTAGAGTGCGCCATTCTCAATCCATAACGTGGGGACGGCTCGTCATGTCAATCAAACTTACTCGACTCTCGCTGGCACTGGCATTTGCCTGCGCCGCCATCGGTTGCAACCAGCAACAGCAAGCCGCCGCACCGGCAGCACCTGTGGTTGCGCCTGCCGCGGCAACGCCGGATGCGGCAGTCAAAGCCGCCCTGCAAGCCTTGCGCAGCAATAATATTGGCGCGCTGCTTGATAACGCTTTGCCGACTACACAGTTGGCCAAAATCAAGGCGGACTGGAACAAGGATCTCAACAAGGATCCCATCACCGACGAAGATCGCAAGAAATTCGCCGAAGGTGTCGCCAAGCTCACCGCGCCGGATGCCGAAGCCAAGCTGTATGCCGAAATCGAGCCGAAGCTGAAAGAAGCTGATGCGCAGATGGCGCAGCAAATGCCGATGATGATCGCGATGGGCCAGGGCATGTTGCAGAGCTCGGTCCAGCAGAGCAAGGATCTCGACGACAAGCAGAAAGAGCAAGCCACCGCCGCGATTGCCGCAACAGCAGCGTGGGCGCAGAAGGTCAAGTTCACCGATCCTGCGCTGGTCAAGCAGGCTATCGCCGTGGGTTGCAAAACCGCCCGCGACGTCAATATCAAAACGATCGATGAAGCGCGCGCCCTCACTTACGATCAGGGTATGCAGAAAGCCGGTATCGTGCTCGGCGGCGTGAAGCAGGTTTTCGAGGTCTACGGTTTCTCGATCGACAAGACACTGGATTCGGCCAAGGTCGAAACCGTGGCTAATCAGGGCGATGCCGCCAAGGTCAAACTCAGCTACACCTTGTTCGATACGCCGTTGTCGTCCGATAGCGACATGGTCAAGGTCGACGGCCGCTGGTATGGCAAGCAGGCGCTGGAACAGTTCAACAAGATGAAGCAGGAAGCAGCGGCTGCCGAAGCGGCGAAAACCGCCCCTGCAGCGGCAACACCCGCGGCCGAACCCGGTAAAACTTTCCAGCCGGCCGATGATTCCGGCCTCAAGCCGGTCGAGAAAAACTAAGCACGGCGATTGCCAACAACCGCCCGAGGCCACTATCCGGCCTCGGGCGGTGTCGTGATACGCTCGGACGCCGCGAATGCTCAGTGCGTGCTGTTGCCGTTGATGCAGCAGCACTAATGTATCGTCCGCATCTGTCAGCCGCGTTCGCCCTATGTCGGTCATGGATCAGCCTTTGATCACCGAATCCTCTTCGTCCACTGCCGCGCGCGCGCCATGGTGGATGCGCCTGCTCGGCGCGTTGTTCAAGTCGCGCATTCGCATCCGTCGTGAACCCGTCAATCCGGCTGCCACACTGCTACAAACGCTGCCGGTGTGTTACGTCACCGAACGTTATCGCTTGTCCGACCGCATCATCCTCGAACAGGCGTGCCGCGAAGCCGACTTGCCTACGCCGTTATTGCCGTTCGTGCTCGGCGATTTGCGCAAGCCGCGCGCAATGTTTGCGCTGTCGCGTCGCAAAGGCTGGCTGATCGGGCGCAGTTCGCCGCGCACGCATTCCGAGACGCTGGCGCAATTGTTCGAAGCCTTGCGTACACATCCCGAACTGGATGTGCAGCTTGTGCCCGTTTCGATTTTTGTCGGTCGTGCGCCGGATCGACAGTCCGGCTGGTTTGGCGTGTTGTTCTCCGAAAACTGGGTTGTGGTTGGTCGCTTCCGGCGCTTGCTGGCGCTGCTGTTGAACGGCCACGATACGATCGTGCAGTTCTCCACGCCGGTGTCGCTGCGCCAGGTGCTGAGCGAGGAACACGATGCACCGAATACGCTGCGCAAGTTCTCGCGCGTGTTGCGCGCACATTTCCGACGCATCCGCGCGGCGGTGATCGGCCCCGATCTGTCGCATCGGCGCACGCTGGTGGATACCGTAGTCAATGCCGATCCGGTGCGCGCCGTGATCGCCAGCGTGGCGAGCAAGGAAAACCTTTCGCTTGAACAAGCGCAGGCGCGCGCACGCAGCTACGTCTGGGAAATCGCTGCGGATTATTCGCACCCCGTGGTGCGTTCGCTGTCATTTCTGCTGACCAGTTTCTGGAATCGGATTTACGACGGCGTGCGCATGAATCATTTTGAATCCCTGCGCACCACCGCGCCGGGTCACGAAATCATTTACGTGCCGTGTCATCGCAGTCATATCGATTATCTTTTGCTGTCGTATTTGCTGTACCAGAACAAACTGGTGGTACCGCATATCGCCGCCGGTATCAATCTGAACCTGCCGGGGCTGGGTTCAATCCTGCGCCGCGGCGGCGCGTTTTTCATGCGTCGCAGCTTCAAGGGCAACGCGCTGTATTCGGTGGTGTTCAACGAATATGTGAGCCAGCTCGTCGAGCGCGGTGTGCCGATCGAATACTTCATCGAGGGTGGCCGTTCGCGCACCGGTCGATTGCTCACACCGCGTGTCGGCATGCTGACGATGACAGTGCGCGCGTTCCTGCGTGCACCGCGCCGCCCGGTGATGTTCCAGCCGGTGTATGTCGGTTACGAAAAGCTCATGGAAGGCAATTCGTACATGGGCGAGCTTTCTGGCAAGCCCAAGGAAAAAGAAACCTGGCTCGGCTTGCTGCGCTCGTTTGGCGTGCTGCGGCAACGTTATGGCAAAGTCGTGGTGAATTTCGGCGAACCGGTTTTTCTTGCCGATCTGCTCGACAAGAGCGCACCCGATTGGCGCGCCACGATCGCACAAAATCCCGACGACAAACCGGAATGGTTCAACGCAGCGGTGGCAACGCTGGCCGACAAGATTCAGACCAACATCAACCGCGCCGCCGACGTCAATCCAATCAATCTGCTCGCGATTGCATTGTTGGCGACCCGCAAACACGCGCTTGCGGAATCGGATTTGTTGGTGCAACTGGAGCTCAGCAAGGCGCTGTTGAACACGTTGCCGTATTCGGATCGCGTCACCGTCACTGCGCTCACGCCGACCGAAATTATCGCGTACGGCGAACGCATGCAGATGATCCAGCGCGTGTCGCATCCGCTCGGCGACGTGCTGCTGTGCGAAGGCAAGAACGCGGTATTGCTCTCGTACTTCCGCAACAACGTGCTGCATCTGTTCACGACGTCGGCATGGATTGCGTGCTGTTTCATCAATACGCGCCGCATCACGCGCGCCTCGATTCTGCGCCTCGGCAGGCTGATTTATCCGTTCCTGCAGGCCGAACTTTTCCTGCCGTGGAGCGAGGACGAATTTGTCAGCCGGATCACCGCCACGATCGAATTTTTCGTCGGTCGCGGCTTGCTGCAAAGCGAGTCGGAAGGCCGCACGCTGAGCCGCGCCGCCGGACAAAGCGATACCGCATTCCAGTTGCGCACGATCGCCCACAGCCTGCTGCAGGCGTTCGAGCGCTATTACATCACCATCGCGCTGCTGGTGAAAAACGGGCCGCGCACCTTGAGTGCCGGCGAGCTGGAAAATCTCTGCCACTTGACCGCGCAGCGCTTATCGCTATTGCACGAGATGAACGCGCCGGAATTCTTCGACAAAAGCCTGTTCCGCAGTTTCATCCAGCAACTCAAGCAGCGCCGCGTGGTGTGGAACGACGAATCCGGCAAGCTGGATTTCGATGCATCGCTCGAAGTAGTCGGGCGCGATGCGAAATTGATCCTGAGCCGGGAAATCCGCCACGGCATTCTCAAGCTCACCGATGAAGGACGCAGCAGCTTAGCGATCGAGCCGATGACAAATCCGTCAGACGCCGAATAATCTTCGGCCCGGCAAAAGTTTCAAGCAAATCGGCATCGCCGCGAACCGGAGCCTCACGCGTCCAGGTCGGGAATCAGCTTGCTCTCGATATAACCGATGATGTCCTTGATGCGCAGCTTGCGTTTTTTCAGCCGTTTCAGGCGCAACTCATCGCTGGCCGGATGCGCGGCCAAATGGATGATGACCTCGTCCAGATCGCGATGTTCGATCCGCAATTCGGTGAGCTGCTGCACAAGTTGGGCGCGATCGATGTTGCTCATGCAAGCTCGTGGCGATGACCTCCAGCGAGTTTAGCGCTGCATCGGACGCGCGAACAGCATGCCGTTTGCGGCTGCCGAAACAGCGGCATTCGGTCGTACAATGTCCAGCTCATAACCTCGCCGATCCGCCATGACCGCCGCGCCGCGCCAACAGGAAATCAATGCCCACAAACTGGTCAAGCGCTTGCGCCGCCAAGTCGGGCAGGCAATTGCCGACTACCGCATGATCGAGCAAGGCGATCGGATCATGGTGTGTTTGTCCGGTGGCAAGGATTCGTATGCGATGCTCGATATCCTGCTCGCGCTCAAGACCAAGGCACCGGTGAATTTCGAGCTGATCGCGGTCAATCTCGATCAGAAACATCCGGGCTTTCCCGAGCATATCCTGCCGGATTATCTGCGCTCGCTGAACGTGCCGTTTCATATCCTGCAGCAGGATACCTACAGCGTGGTCAAGCGCGTGATCCCGGCGGGCAAGACCATGTGCGGGCTGTGCTCGCGGCTGCGGCGCGGTGCGTTGTACGAATTTGCCGAGCGCGAAGGCATGACCAAGATCGCGCTCGGCCATCATCGCGACGACATCGTCGAAACGCTGTTCCTCAACATGTTTTATCAGTCCAAGCTCAAGGCGATGCCGCCGAAACTGCAATCCGACAATGGCCGGCACGTGGTGATCCGGCCGCTCGCGTATTGCAAGGAAGACGATCTGGCCGCGTTCGCCGAATTGCGCCAGTTCCCGATTATTCCGTGCAATTTGTGCGGCTCGCAGGAAACCCTGCAGCGCCAGGCGATCAAGGAAATGCTGGCTGATTGGGAGCGTACGCAGCCCGGTCGGATCGAGAATATTTCACGCGCGCTGGGCGATGTCGCACCGTCGCAATTGGCAGATCGCAAGCTGTTCGATTTTGCTACGCTAGGTGCGCGCGATCCGACCCATTCGCTTTCGGCGTCGGATTGGTTGCTCGGTGACGGCGCGGAATCGACCGATGCCGAAACCGAGTTCGGCCACAAAATCCACGCGATATGCTGATCTCATGATTTGATCTCGCAACGGCGTAATCTGCGTTGCTGCGCTACAGCTTTCCTGCCGCACCGATAATCCGGGTTCGGCAATCCCTTCTGTTTTCCCAAGAGTCCTGAGTCTTATGTGGTTTCGCAATTTGACCGTGTTTCGTTTTTCCGAAAAAGTCTCCGCCTCGCTCAAAACGCTCGATGACAGCCTCGATCAGGCGCGCCTGCGTCCGTGCGGGCCGATTGAGCTTGCCACGCGCGGCTTTGTTTCGCCATTGGGCAGGAATGAAGAAAAACTCGTCTACCGCGTCGGCGAATTCGCCCTGATCACGGTCGGCAGCGAGGACAAACTCTTGCCAAGCACCGTGGTCAATGAAGCGCTGGCGGTAAAAATCGAGGCGATCATCGAAAAAGAAGGTCGCCGGATCGGCGCTCGCGAACGCAAGCGATTGAAAGAAGAGGTTTTTACCGATCTGCTGCCACGTGCGTTCATACGACCGTCACGATTGCATGCTTATCTGGACAGCAAGAACGGCTGGTTTGTGGTCGATAGCGCCAGCCGCAAGCAGGCCGAAGACGCGGTAACCCAGGTTCGCGAGGCTTTGGGCAGCTTTCCGGCCATTCCAGCCAGCCCGGAAGAGGCACCTCGCGTGCTGATGACGGACTGGCTGATTAGTGGCAAGCTACCGCCAGGCCTGACTTTGGGCGACGAATGCGAACTTCGCGATCCGGCGGAATCCGGCGCGATCGTCCGCTGCCGACGCCAAGACCTTGAAACCGACGAGGTGCGAGAGCACATCAAGACCAGCAAACAGGTGTTTCAGCTCGGTTTGACGTTTGAAGACCGCATAAGTTTTGTGCTGGGCGAGGATGTCGTGTTGCGCAAGTTGCGCTTCCTCGACCAGGTACTCGATGAGCTCGGCGAGGATTCGCGCGAATCCGCCGCCGCTGAACTGGACGCACGTTTTGCGCTGATGACACTGGAGCTGGAGCGCCTGCTGGCGCGTTTGCAGGAATGGTTTGGATTGCCCCGGCCGATCGATCCCGCTTGAGATCGAACCCCCGGGTACAGGGTTGAAACGAAATAATGAGCACGACCGGCCAAGACGATTATCTGGAATTATCCACGCCCAGCGGCGGCGCGATCAAGGTGCGGCGTTCGTCGCACCCGCGCGCGCGGCGGCTGCGCCTCACTGTGACTTCCAGCGGCGCCCATTTGACTTACCCGGAAGGTACACATCCGGCACAAGTGTTTGCTTTTCTGCGTCAACATGGCGAGTGGCTGGAAAGCAAACTCGACGAGCTGCATCTGGATCACGACGGCCCGCCACCGCTGCTGCCCGGGGCGCCGACACTGATCCCGTTGCGCGGCGAAACCACGCAGCTGATCTGGCGCCAAGGTGTCTATCCGCGTATCGAACTCGTCGGTGACAAGCTCGTGCTGACATTGCCGAAACCGCATAACGAGCAAAGTCTCGGTGCCGCGCGTTCGTTATTGCATTCGTTCCTGCAGGCGCAGATACGTCGCGACGTGTCGCGCTGGTTTGCGCGTTACACGCCCGAGCTGAATCTCGCGCCGACCGGCCTGCGCATCAAGCCGCTGAAAAGCCTGTGGGGCAGTCTGGACAGTCGCGATAGCGTAACCCTGGATCTCGCGCTCGCGCTCGCGCCGCCCGAAGCACTGAAATACGTCGTTGTGCATGAACTGTGTCATTTGCGTATTCGCGATCATTCGCCACGCTTCTGGGCGTTGGTCGCATCGCTGTATCCCGACTGGAAAACCCAGCGCGACTGGCTCAAGACCCGCGGCCATGCGTTGAAGGCGGAGCTCGGTCGGCTGATTGCCTGACGACTTCGAACTCAATCACGATTCAGGAATTCAACGCAACAACGGCGCCACTTGAGCAGGCTGTTCCAGATGCAAATGGTGCGAGCCCGGCACACGAATCAGTCGAATGTTTTCGACCGCAGCGATGCGTGCCTGCATGATTTCGGCTTTGAAATACGGCATCGGCGGCTCCGCCATCACGAGCACGGTCGGCGCGAGAATGCCGCGCAGGATGGCGAGAATTTGCGGCTCGGAATAACGCAACGGCGATGCCAGCATCAGGCGCGGATCGGACGACCAGCTAAACCCGCCTTCGACCGGCTTGATGCCGCGTTCTACCAGCCATTCCGCCGATAGCCGCGATAGTCCGTTTGCCTTGATGCGCGCCTCGATCGCGACTTCAATATCCGGAAATACGCGCAGGGTTTTGGCCGGTGCGCTATCGCGTTGATTCAGTGCGCGCTGCAATTGCG
>JAYVTP010000005.1:0-15326 GCA_043788685.1 Pseudolysobacter sp.
TTGGCGTTCAACAGCATGCCGCATCCGACGGTTGGTACGGTGATCAACATGGCGGCCGGGCGGGGCGGATATCAGGGCGCACCGAATGTGACCTGCCAACCCGAGCGACTAATGGAAGCGGCGCGTCGTTACGGCGAAACCGCGACCGCACCGATGTTATGGATTTACGCGAAGAACGATCATTTCTTCGGCCCGTCGCTGGCGCAAGAAATGTACGACGCCTATACCTCGGGCGATGATGAGGTGCAGTTCGAGCAAGTCGGCAGTTTTGGCGAAGACGGCCACCAGCTGTTTTTCGCGCGCGGCGGTTCCAGAATATGGGGGCCGATCATCGAGACGTATCTCGGCGACTAACACCGCGCAGATCTCTTCATTCCGATCATGCGCCCGAGTTTTTTCAGAGGGCAACGTTGATCGAATCGATCCAGCGAATTCGCTAGAGCAGGCCGGCCGCGATGTTGATCGTGAGTGCCAGCAGAATCGTGTTGAAGAAAAATGCGAGTACGCTGTGGATCAAACCGACACGGCGCATCGTCCTGGTGTTGAACGACACATCGGCGGTCTGGCCCGACGTGCCGATGATGCAGGCCGCATAGAGAAAATCGAAATAATCCGGCGCTTCTGTACCTGGAAATTCCATGCCTTTGCATTGCTCGCCCTTGCCGAGATAAAAGTCGTGCGCATAATGCAACGCGAACATGGTCTGGCTGATCAGCCACGTCGTCAGCACGGTCAATCCGGCCAGACCGATATGGCCGAGTTTCATCCAGCCTTGCAGATCCTTGGCAGTGGATAACTCGATCGCGATCGCACAGAGTGTCGCGAGCGATGCACACGCGACGATCGAGAGGACGACATACTCGCCTTCGTCCTGCGCACAGGCGCGCGCGCGCATGTGATGCGTGCTGGAACGCGCCATCATGGAGAGGGCCAAAATCAAATACAGCAACGCGGCGACGTTCCAGCCGATCAAGCCACGCGTGACCGGCTGCGGGATCCAGGTCGGCGGCAGCACAAACCATAGCGCCACGCCGCACAGGATCGAGATGAACAATCGCGGCCGCGCTACGGCGACGCGCATTCCGGGCATGTGGCGTAATTTCATTCGGTGTGGCTCGGGTCAAGAGAATAACCGGCATTGTAGCGGACGCGGATCGACAGAACCGTTATTGCGCGGCGACCGACTTACAACCGATGTGATCGATTATTTTTCGGAAAACGCGCTTACTGGAAACCGTTGCGAAATATCACATCGTTGATCGCCGGCTGAAACGATGTGCTGACAAAAATCGGCGCGCCGCCCAGCGTGACTGCAATCGCCGGAGTCGTGGTGGTGACTGCGCTTTGCGAAAAATCCCACGCGCGTTTTTGCAATGATCCACTCGCGATGCCGGCATTGAATGCATAACTGATCGTCGTCGGATTTTCGTTGGCATGCTGTATCGCACGCGCCCACAATACATAAACGACTTTCCCGATCTGGTCGGAAAATGCCGCGCCGTCCGCCGTTGCCGGAAGATTCAATGCCGACGTTCGCGCCGCATCGTAGCGATAACCGAACAACAAATCTGCGGTCGTCTTGTAAGCGTAGTACTGCACGGTCGGCGTCTGGTTATACGGTGTGATGCAGCCAAGATCCTTGTACAGGCCTTGCACCTTGGTGTTGTCCGTCCCGACCAGATTGCCGTTGCAGTCGGTGCCGTTTTCCTGCACTTCATCCGACGATGCATAAATGTGATATTGACTGATGCTGTTTTTCTGGCTGCTTACCAGCGCCTTGATGATGTAATTGCGCGCGTAATCCGCCGCGCCGTATTGATCGCCTGGCGGCGCGAGCGCGCTGCCGGAAACGTTTTGCGGCATCACGCGCGGTACGTTGTTCTCGGTGACGATGAAGATCTTGCGCGGTTTGTTTACGCCATCGTAGCCGCCCGCCGCAAGCACATCGACAAAGGCCTGCTTGAGGCCAATGTAGTTCGCTGTGGCGGTATCCGAATTGGCCAGCGCGCAGAATCCGGTGCTCGCGATATACGCCTCGTTCGCCGTGCACGCCGCGGCATTGCCACCGTAACGGCGCAGGCTGTATTGCGGGTAGGAGTGATACGACAACACATCGAAATACGCACCGCCGCCGAGCGGATAACGCGACGATACCGAACCTTCATTGCCGTCGCCTTCGCCGGGATTTTGCTGGTTCGCAGTGCCTGGGTTATCGGTATTGCGCAACATGGCTTGGACGAACGATGGATAACCCAATCCGCCGGTCGCTACATATGCCGTGGGGTCCACAGTCTTGACCACTTCATAGATGATCCGATGCAGCCGATTCACATGCGAGATCGGCGCCTTGAGATTGCTCAAATCGCACGGCAATGGATTGACCACGCCCCAGTATTGCGGCGACACGGTGTTCTGGCTGGCGTTGTAGTTGGGCGTGAAATCCGGCTCGTTCCACACCTCGTAAAACTTGACGAAATTCTTGTAGGTACTGACCACCTGAAACATGTAGTCGGCCAGATAATTCTGCGGATTGACCTTCTTGAAACCCGGATGCGCGGCATCGTCGATCCAGATCAGCAGATACATGTTGGCGTGCATCCACGACTGATCGGCGCACCCGCCGTAATGGTTCGGATCGCGCCGCGTGCCGGTGACGTGGTAGGCGGCGTTCACGAAAATCGTGTTGTCGCGCGCGCCGAGGCTTTGGAAATGCGTGAACTGCGGCACGCGAATATTGATGCCGTAGGCCTGGATAAAATCGTCGTACAACGCGCCACGCAAGGTATGTGCGCCAACGCCAGGCTGGCTTTGCGCCGGATTGCCGAGCAGGATATCGCCGACCTGATTGTCATTGTCACTCCAACCGAAGTAACCCATGTTGCTGCCGTACGCAAACAGGCCCGAGTAGGCGGAAACCTGGGTGTCGGCGCTGTAGGAAATCGGAGTCACTTGTGCGCTGGCCGGACGTGGCGCGAGGTTGAAAAATGCGATGGCAAGGCATGCGACGACGCTGGATCGTTTCAAGTTTTTCAACACTGCATTCGGACGTCTGTCGCGGATTTTCATATGGCAATACCTTGCGCGGAATATGATCTGTGAGTGTCAGGCAAAACCGCAACGGATACCAGTCGAAAGCGATATGCAAAAGTTCATTCGATACAGCCCGCATGCCGGCTTGGCGCGACTCCATCGCAGCAGATCGCTGCAGCTTTGGCGATGCCGCCGTTACCTGGCATCAATATCTCGTATATCCTGCTTCGTCATTACTTCATCACTGAGAAACCGCCATGCCCGATTCCATGTATACCTCGTCTGTCCCCGTGTTCAAGCAAATGCTGGATGCTCTAGCCGAGATTCTGGCCAAGGCCGAAGCGCATGCTGTCGAGAAGAAAATCGAACCTTCTGCATTGTTGAATGCGCGCTTGTTTCCCGACATGTTCCCTTTGCGCAAACAGGTGCAGATCGCGTGCGATTTCGCGCGTGGCATTTCCGCTCGACTGGCCGAGGTGGAGCTGCCAGCGTATGAAGACAACGAATCGATGTTCGACGAGTTGCGTGCACTGATCGCCAAGTCACTGGCGTTTATCGGCGGCATCGATGCGACAAGATTCGATGGCAGCGCAAGCCGCGAAATCGTGTTGCGACCGGGCACGCCGAAAGAGAAAAAACTTTCCGGGCAAGCTTATCTTCTGAATTACGGACTGCCACAGTTTTTCTTCCACATCAGCGCCGCTTACATGTTGTTGCGCCACAACGGCATCGAGATCGGCAAGCGCGATTACATGGGCACGTATTGATGGCGTCAGCGCACGCAACGCGGATCGCGATCACGCGCGAGGTCAGTGCGGCGCTCGCCTGCTGCGAGCGGTCGTTCGTAGCGCGGGAGCCGATCGATCTGACACTCGCGATCGAGCAGCATCAAACGTATTTGCGCGCGCTCGAATCGCTGGGTTGTGTAGTGATTTCGATGCCAGCGCAGCACGACTTGGCAGACTCGGTATTCGTCGAAGATGTGGCCGTCGTGCTCGATGAAATCGCGATCATGACACGCCCCGGCGCGGTATCGCGTCGTGCCGAAGTCGCATCGGTGGCGCAGGTGCTCGCGCGCTATCGAGCGGTGCTGGAAATTGTCGCGCCGGGTACGCTGGACGGCGGCGATGTGCTGCATCTCGACCGCGATATTTATGTCGGCGAATCCGCGCGCAGCAATGCCGCCGGCATCGCCCAGTTGCGCGAATTGTGCGCGCCGTTCGGCTACCGCGTGCATAGCGTGATCACGCAGTATTGCCTGCATCTGAAATCTGCGGTGACTCAGGTTGCCGAAAATACCTTATTGATAAATCGCGCGTGGCTCAGTCAAACGAGCAGCAATATTTCGCTGTTCGCCGACTGGAAAATGATCGATGTCGATCCCGCAGAAGAACACGCGGCGAATGCGTTGCTGGTTAGTGATGGCGTGATTTATCCTGCGTGTTTTCCACGTACGAGACAGCGTCTCGAGGATGCCGGAATCGCAGTAACGAGTGTCGATGTTTCCGAGTTGCAGAAGGCCGAGGGCGCAGTGACCTGTTGCAGCATCGTGTTTGCTGAGACTACCTCGCTCGCTAGCAGAAATATCAAATAAAAAACTCACACATGCGCCTGAGTTCTGCCTCCACATCATATCGACTGGGCACCGCCGCGTTGCTGGGCGTCATGCTGTTTGTGCTGATCGCAACGACGCTGCAATTCTTGCGCAGCGATCTGGATTGGCAGCGTATGCCGTTGAGCTTTTACCTCATCGGTGAATATTCGCTGTGGATGCGGGCGGCGTATTTTGTGCTTGCCTTGACAATACTTGGTTTGGCATTGGGTCTCTATGGCGCGCTGCAACCAAGTGCGCGCAGTATCGCCCCGCTGGGCTTGTTCATGGTTGCGGCGCTGGCCCTGGTTATCGTCGTGTTTGCGACGACCGATATTCCGAAACACGACGCAACACTGCATGGTCTTGTGCACAATATCGCTGCGCTGACGACGTTCGTCTGCGTGACTGCAGCGATGCTGTTGCAGTCATGGCGTTTTCGCGATGATGCGTGGTGGCGAACTTATTTCCGTTTTGCGTTCACCTTGGCACTGGTTTGTTTTGCTGCGATCTGGATCAACACTTATTGGCGTGAATGGCCACGTGGACTCACGCAAAAAATCGTGAGTCTACTGATCGGCTGGTGGCTGTTACTCGCTTCGATCTGGTTGCGCCGCTGGGCTTGCGGCGTGATGGGCGGGAGCAAGTAAAGTAAGCGGCGTTGCGCGCGTGGGTGTCTAGTGCAGACTACCGGCTCTGACCATGCGCAAGAAAACCGCCTTCTGTTGCGCAAATCCACTGTAGTTGTTTGACTACGACATTGGCAGCGGTGCCAACATCACCGGCGCCACCGGCCTGATTGGCGCGATAGGTGTGACCGGCGCAGCCTGAGTTACTGGTGCGACTGGTTCTACAGGCGTTACAGGCGCTACCGGTGCGACGGGTAGCGGCGTGACCGGTCTGGCCGGCACGACCGGTGCCATTGGCGTGACTGGCGCAACCGGTGCCACGGGCTTCGGCGCAACTGGGGCAACTGGATTGGCTGGCGTCATCGGTGCCATCGGTTTCACCGGCGTAGCCGGCGCTACCGGCGCATCTGGTACTACAGGAGTCACGGGTGCGTTTGGTTCGACCAGCGTCACCGGGTCGACAGGTTCGACAGGCGGCTCTGGTCCAGCCGGTTCCGGCGTGGTGTTCTTGACGCGTTTAACCAGCGCCGTGATCACCACTTCAGCGGGTGCTGGATTTCCAAGCCAAGCGGCTATTTGTCTTTCACTGTCTGGCGGTATTAGAACGGCGCCCACAGTTGCATTTGCGGGCAGTTATTCAAACTCCACGCCGTGAGGGCGATGTAAACTTTCCCCAAGGCAATCAGCCTGCAAACATTGCAAATAACGGTGGTTAACCTGACTGCTCAAAACCTTGTTGGCTCGGGCATCACACCCACGGTGAGGTTGTACAGGATGCCTTTCGGCTCTACCACAGGATCGCCGGTTGCAGGATTCAGCTGCAACGCTTCACCTGCGTTCACCGGCCTTGTTGCAGTGGGTCAACTTTCCTCCTGCTTCTTTACCACCGGCACACCGATCAGCTTCGCGATGGGAGACGCGGCGTTTATCGAGATCAGCGAATTTGTGTCGGGGGGGGGTATCAGTGATCGTTACGAGCAACTACGCGGTCTCGGCAAGCATTGCGCAATAATTGCGGGAATACGCACCTGATTATCTGTCAGCACCTTGTGAGCCGACAGATTATTTTCTGCGTCACGGAAGCCTCCAATGTCTTGGCGTTTCCGCACTGCGTTGAGATTATCCGCCACTACCCCATTTTTCGGCGAGCGACTTGCGGTAATTGCGACTCACACGAAGCTGCTGTCCATTGATCAGGCGCAGATCGGCATCGCCATTGGCGACGGGGCGCAGATCGCGGATGCGATCGATCGCCACGATCACGCGGCGATGAATCCGCACGAACCGCGCAGGATCGAGTCGAGTCTCGAACAGCAACGACGTTTCGCGAATCAGATGTGTTGCAGCGCCAGCGTGTAGCGCCAGATAGTTGCCTTGGGTCTCGATCCAGTCGACGCTGGTGATATCGAGGAAACTCTGGTGTCCGCGATTCTTGATTGCCACGCGCGACAGATATTGAGTTTCCGCTGGTGCGACGACGGTGACTTCGGCCGGAACATCGCCCACGCGATAGAAAAAATACACAGCGTGAGCGATCGCGGTCAATGCGCACAAGGCGTATACCAGCAGCAACCAGTTGCTGACAAATTCGTTCCATACATCTTCGACCGACGGCAGCCACTCACCGTAAAACCCCCATGCGGCGAGAATGCACGATGCAACAATCAGCGCGAGCGCGAGCGAAGCGGCTCCCGCGGAATGCAGCAATATGTGGCGCCAACGGCTCGGGCCGAGGATCGGAAATCGTCGGGTCAGGCCGAGCAGGGCAGGTGTCACGGCAGCGCCGAGCAAAGCCGCGGCGACGATGCGGAAAACCTCGTGCTCAAGCGCAAGCGGATGTCCGGCTCGACTCGCGCGCAAGAGATTGTCAGGCTCCAGCACTAGCAGAAACATCAGCCAATAGGCGAAACCGTAGCCGCTTTCACGCAGCCATTTTGCGAGTGCGAGCGATGGGGAAAGTCGCGCGAAGAAATTTGCGTTGAGCATGGCCGCAGTGTGGCCGCATCGTTGTGTGTCCGTCCAGCGCCATTGGTAATCATGGGTTTTGTGACCAATTGCGCCGGATCGGTTACGAGCCGGTCTGGTCATTCCAGTGCTTGTCGCCAACACTCTGGGCTGACTACTGATGGAGATATCGCATGCGATCGAGCGGACTTGTTTTGCTTTGCCTGGCACTTTTTTTACAGCTTGCCGGCACCGCCGCGGCCAGGCCGGTATTGACCGAATTCGGCGCGCTCGAAGGCACAAGCGAGGGCGGCTTGACCGTCTACAAAGGTATCGCTTTTGCCGCACCTCCGGTCGCTGAACTGCGCTGGCAAGCACCGCAACCGGTGCAGCGTTGGCAAGGCGTGCGCAAGGCCGACAAGTTTGCGCTGGCGTGTATGCAGAAAGGCGTATCGATGCCCGGCGAAACTCCACCAGCGGTAAGCGAGGATTGTCTTTATCTCAATCTCTGGACGCCTGCAAAGATGGCTAACGAACGCTTGCCGGTGCTGGTGTGGATTTACGGCGGCGGATACAGCAACGGATCGGCATCGATGCCGTTGTACTGGGGTGACCGGCTCGCGCGAAAGGGTGTGATCGTCATCACGATTGCGTACCGGCTCGGGCCGCTGGGTTTTCTGGCGCATCCCGAATTGAGCAGGGAGTCGCAACATCATTCGTCGGGAAACTACGGCTTGATGGATCAGATCGCGGCACTGGAATGGGTTCAGCACAACATCGCGGCTTTCGGCGGCGATGCAAAACGTATCACCATCGCGGGTCAATCGGCTGGATCGATGTCGGTCAGCATGCTGCTGGCCGCGCCGCGCGCCAAAGGTTTGTTCCAGCGCGCCATCGGCGAAAGCGGTGGAGTTTTTGAACCATTGCAACTGGCACCGAATTATCTGCTGGTCAACGCCGAGCGCGATGGCGAAAAATATGTCGCCTCGCTCAAAGCCAGCTCGATCCGGCAACTGCGTCAGCTTCCCGCCAGCGAATTATTGACCGGCGATGCCGCTGTTGTGACGCATCCTGTGATCGAGCCGTATGTGTTGCCGGTTGCGCCCTACGATGCATATGTATCAGGACGCGAAAACGGTGTGCCGTTGCTGATCGGCTCCAATGCCGATGAGGCGCGTTCCCTGGTTGATACCAGCAAACTCACGGCGGTCAATTTTGCCGCCGACATCGAGAAAAATTTCGGCGCATTGCCGCCGCAACTCATCGCCGCTTATCCGCATGCAAACGATGCGCAGGCGAAGCAGGCGCGACTGGATTTCGAGCGCGATCTGCGTTTCGGTTGGGACATGTGGGCATGGGCGCGCCTGCACGCGGCCAATACAAAAAATCCGGTGTTTTATTATTCGTTCAATCGACGACCGCCGTTTCCGGCTGGATCAGTTTATGCCGGGTGGGGCGCCAGCCACTTCGCCGAGCTGTGGTATGTGTTCGATCATCTCGATCAGGCGGCGTGGTCTTGGAGCCGTGCCGATCGAAAATTGGCTGACGAAATATCTGCCTATTGGGTGAACTTCGTAAAGTCCGGCAATCCGAACAAACCCGGCCTGGTGACTTGGCCCAGGTTCAACGAAAAAGGCGGGCAGGTTCTTTATCTGGATAGTCCAATCAGCGTCGGCGGCGTCGCCCATAGCGAGAGCCTGAAAACGTTCGATGCGGTTTATGCGAATGTCCGCGGAACGCCGTTCGGCACGCGCTGAAACTCAGAATTTTTCGTAGCTCGGCAGATAACGCCATTCGGCCGGTGGCATTTTGCCGAGCGAAATACTGCCGATACGAATGCGCTTGATCGCGACCACATCAAGTTCGACGGCGGCGCACATATGCCGGATTTGTCCGCGTTGTACGCCCTTGAGCGCAAAACGCAGCCGCACTTCGTTCTGCCAGCTCACCTTGATCGGCGGCAGCGGGCGACCGTTGAAACTCAGGCCGTGGCTTAGCCGTTTCAGTCCGTACGGACCAAGCTCGCCGCTCACTTCGACGATGTATTCCTGCTCGATGCGATCGGCGTCTTCGCTGAGCTTGCGAGTGATGCGCCAGTCCTGCGTGAACACGATCAATCCGCTCGCGTCGACTTCCAGCGGCAGGATGGCGGTGAGTCGGTTGAAGTGGCGTTTCAGGCTGCGCATGCCGGAGCGATCATCGGCATAACGCGATGCCGGCGTGACCAGCGCCAGCGCCGGATTGCTACCTTCATCGGCATCGTAACCGAGCGGATTGTGCAGCAGGATCGTGGCGGGTTCCGCTGCCGCGAGATGCGCATTCGGCAACAGGATCACCTGTTGTGCGAGCACCTTGAATTGCGGTTCCTCGACTACTTCGCCATCGACCGTGACCCAGCCGCCCGCGATGTATTGCTCGGCGTCGCGGCGCGAGCAATCCGCGAGTTCGGCAACACGTTTGGCAAGACGCACAGGTTCGGTCGGTGGCAAGGTCATGGCAGGCTGGATTTAAAACAGGGCGTTTATTGTAAGTGCTGCGCTAGCCGCGTGCCGGGTGAGTTTGATTTGCGCAAAAAGTCACATCGCGAATTTATCCAGCGATCGATTACCCACGGCACTTTCTCCGCAACTGGAGATCGGGCACTCTCGCTGTTTTCCGACCGGATGGACTCCCATGTCGTATGTGCGTTGTTTGCGTGGTCTGGCCTCGGGCGTGGAATATTCCGCCGATGTGCCGATGAATCTCGATCCGATCGATGGCCGGCCAGTCGAGATGCTCCTCGATCTGGAACGTCTCGCCGCCGAGCAACCGTATGCGCGCTGGTACGATCGTTCGCGTCGCGACATGTGGCGTTTCGGTGGGCTGATGGCGATGGATATCAACGATCCCGTCGACGCGCAGCACATCGTGGCACTCGGTGAGGGCAACACGCCGCTGTTGAATTATCGCCAGCATCCACTGGCGAGCGCCGCCGGATTCATTTTGCAGGTGAAGGAAGAGGGCAAGGCACATCCCGGCTACGGCGCCAATCCGACCCAGAGTTTCAAGGATCGCGGCATGGCGATGGTCGTGGCGCAAGCGCGACGCCTCGGGCTTACTCATCTCGCGGTGCCAACCCAGGGCAACGCCGGCGATTCGCTCACACGTTATGCGTTGGCTTGCGATTTGAATATTGTCGTGGCGATGCCGGATGACACGCCGATGCCGATCCTCGGCAGCGTCGCCGCGGCCGCGCAGCGTTTTCCGGATCGTGTGAAACTCGAATTGATCGGTCCGACCATTCGCGAAGCCGGCGCCTTGCTCAAGCAAAAATATATTCCGCATGGCTATTTTTCTGTGGCGACATTTCAGGAACCCGGTTGGCGCATCGAAGGAAAAAAATCGCTGGGTCTGGAGTTGGCTGAGCCGATGAATGGCGAGACCAAATGGTTGTTGCCCGATGCGGTGATTTATCCAACCGGCGGCGGCACCGGTGTGCTCGGCATGTGGAAGGCATGGGACGAACTGCAGGCGCTGGGTCTGATCGATTCACGCCGCCCGCGCATGTTGTGTGTGCAAAGCGAAGTCACGCCGCCGCTGGTGAATGCGTTCGAATCTGGTGCGGCGGACACCACCGTTGTCATCGCGGGACAAACGATATCAAGCGGCCTGAACGTACCTGGCGGCGTTGGCCATTTTCGCGTGCTCGAAATCATCCGCGCCAGCGGTGGCGCGGCAGCGGCGGTGAGTGAAGCAGATACTGCTGGGGAACTGAAGAGAGTCTGGCGCGATACACGCTGGTGGATCAGCCCAGAAGGTGCTGCGTGTCTGGCGGCGTTGCCGCAGTTGCTTGATCGTGGATTGCTGAAACGCGGCGAGCGTGTGGTCGTAGTCAATACCGGATCGTCGGAGAAGTATCTGCCCGCGCTGCGCAGCTGGCTTTGAGTTCTAAAGGGTCGGCACGAAATTCGTTGCCACAAAAGTCGGCATCGCGATCAGAAAGGCTCCTGCTCGAAACCCGAATTGAAGATCGCATTGAAGAAAAACGTATAGCCTGGCAGGACTGTCGTCACACTGCCACGAAGGAAATAACGCTCGGTATCCAGATCATACAAAACGATTCCGGACAATCCATCCCCATTCCAATCGCCGGCGACCGGCCGACATCGCATTCCGCAAACGTCAAAACTTACTGTCTCGTCCGCTGCTCCTGTCGTCAAGGAATTGCGCAGCAAAAACTGATTGGTAGTGGGGTTATAGACGCCGACGGAATCAGACACTGCGGATGCCGTCCACCTGCCTGCGACTGGAAAACAATGGTCGCTAGAAGCACAGCCGGACAAATGAGTGTGTAATTTGCAAGCCCGGATGATTGACTGTCGCGCAAGCTAAACTGACTGGTGGTCGGATCGTATACGCCAACAGTTTCGACTCCATTGCCGTCCCAGTCCCCAATCACCGTTAGGCAGCCGCCCACGCAGCTGCCAAAGGTCACGGTGACGTCGGCGGCTCCCGTGGTATTGGTATACATCAATCGGAATTGACTGGTCGCGGTGTTGTATAGCCCGATTGCTGAAATTCTGCCGCCAGTCCAATCGCCGGCAATCGCAACGCAGCCACCCGAACAACTCCCAAAAACGACAGTGATGTCGGGGGCGGTGTTGACTAAATGTTTAACCAGCAGAAACTCGTCAGCAGCCGGGACATATTACCCCCCGGCGTCGAACCCCATTGCCGATGTCCAATGTCCCGCAATCGGCAAGGACGCGTTTGCGAGTGCGCAGGAGCAGCTCAGCGCTTGAACGATGATCAGCGATCCCACAAGCAGTTTTTGCATGAGGTTTTCCTTTGCACTACTAGCCGAACGACCGTAGCGCAGTGTACATGCGACAGGAGCTGGTCTTTCAGCGCAAGGGTAAATTCCGAAACTGCTGACCTCCTCGAAACCACTTGCTATCAGAAGCCGGGCGATGCCATGCGCTATTTGAAAGAGCACGGCATCCATTTTTTCAATGGGAAGAATTGCCAAGGTAGCGTGCCTTGCCCGCACTGATTCGGCGCGATCAATTCTTGCGGTAGAAAAAACGGTGTGACATGCTGATTTCGCGGAAAGTCAGCGCTTGATCCGAGCCGGCACATCTCTGCCACAAGCAGCGATGTTCGAGATTTTTTTTTGCCGATTTTTGCGCAGCGCGGAAGATGCAGGCAAATAGTCGATAATGTTCGTCTTAGCGTGTCGCCAGAGAAACCAAAGGAACCATGAAAGCACCCAAGGATTTACAGGCTCTGATCGACGATGGCGTGATCGATGAAGTGATGCGCCCGCTCAAGAGTGGCAAGGAAGCGTCAGTCTATGTGGTGCGCTGTGGTGAGGACATCCGTTGCGCCAAGGTCTACAAGGATATGGCGCAGCGCAGTTTCCAGGCGCGCGTGCAATATCAGGAAGGCCGCAAGGTGCGCGGCAGCCGCCAGGCGCGTGCGATGGGCAAGGCCACCAAATTCGGCCGCAAGGAGCAGGAAATCGCCTGGAAAAATGCCGAGGTCGATGCCTTGTATCAGCTCCGTTCTGCCGGCGTGCGCGTGCCGCAGCCGCACGGTTATTACAACGGCGTACTGGTGATGGAACTGGTCACGGATGCCGAGGGCCGCTCCGCGCCGTGGCTCGGCGATGTCGAACTCACGCCCGAGCAGGCACGCGATTTCCACACCTTTCTGATCCGCCAGATCGTGCTGATGTTGTGCAGCGGATTGATCCACGGCGATCTGTCGGAATACAACGTACTGGTTTCCGCCGATGGCCCGGTCATCATCGATTTTCCACAGGTGATCAACGCCGCTGGCAACAACGCCGCGCGCGCGATGCTGCAGCGGGACGTCAACAATATCAGCGCCACGCTCGCGCGCTTTGTCCCGGAACTGGCGGACACACACTACGCCGAAGAAATGTGGGCGCTGTTCGAACAGGGCGAGCTGCGCCCCGACACCGAACTCAGTGGCACCTTTGTCGTCGATGAAACACCGGCAGATGTCGATGGCATCATGGCGGCGATCGAAGATGCGCGCGAAGAGGCGATCATCCGCCAACGTGGTCGTGAGGAAGCGGATAGCGATATCTGAGCATCACTATTTGATGCGGAAAAATTCGACGTTTTAAAAATCATCGCGGGCAAGGGATTGTCGGGGGACAGACTTGCCAGCTACAGTGCCATCGACTTGTCTGGGGAGATTTTTATGCAGCAACCACCACCGTTACCCGTATTGAATCCGTATGCCGCTCCTATGGCTCGCGTCGAGGATATTTCGGACGATCAGCTCGTACTCGCCGATCGCGGGATTCGGCTCGCAGCAGCGATTATTGATAGCTTGATCCTGTTCGGCGGCATTGCTGTGCTCGGAATCATTGCCGCCATCGCTCTCCCCGCGCTCGGCAAGAATAATCCAGGACTTCTGGCTTTTTTCGGAATTACCGTGCTGGTACTTTTTATTGTACTGATCGTTATCAATATGGTGATGCTGCACCGACACGGCCAAACCATCGCAAAGCGCCTGTTCGGCATCAAGATCGTGCGCGGCGACGGCAGTCGCTGTGCGCTGTCGCGCATCATCTTCGCGCGCTGGTTGCCGGTAACCTTGCTCGGCGCCATTCCACTCGTCGGCTGGATCGCGTCGCTGACCGATTCGCTGATGATCTTCGGCGAAACCCAACGCTGCCTGCACGATGTCTTCGCTGACACGCTCGTGGTCAAGGTCTGAGGCACATATAGTTTTCGTGCTCGATACGTTGACCCTGGTAGAAACGCCGGAAGGCATCCGCTTGCGCCTGCGTGCGGCTGGTGTAATGCCGCGCGCGGCCGCGTGGGCGGTGGATTTTGCAGTGCGCCTCGGCGTGATTTGGATACTCGGCACCGCGTTGGCGCTGCTCGGCGAAACCGGCACGGGCCTTTATCTTTTGCTGTTGTTCGTGCTGTTCTGGTTGTATCCGGTGTTGTTCGAAGTATTGCGCGATGGTCAGACGATCGGCAAAAAAGCCTTGAGCCTGCGTGTGATCAATGCCAATGGCAGCCCGGTAACATGGATGGGATCGATCGTGCGCAATCTGCTGCGTGTGGTCGACATGCTGCCGTTTTTTTACGGCTTCGGTCTCGTCGCGGGATTGATAGATCCGCAAAGCCGACGCATCGGTGACATCGTCGCCGGCACGCTCGTGGTGCATGTCGGCAATCCGAACCAGCATCTGGCCGCGCCGCAGGTTCCTGTTGTGCATACGCTGATCATCTTGCCTGCGAACGAGCAAAAATCCATCGTCGCTTTCGCCGAACGCGCGCAACAATTGACCGTCGAGCGGCAGCAGGAACTCGCCGCATTGCTGCCGATGTTGACCGAGAGTCACGGTGCTCTGGCCGTCCAGCGATTGCTCGGTATGGCCAACGCTTTCCTCGGGCGGCGCTGATGTCTGCGAACTTCATGCGATGAAACAGGAAAATTTTCAGGATCGGCATCACGACGAATGGGCGGCGCTCGATGCATGGCTCGCGCAGCGCACGCGACCGAAGTCGTTGCAGCGTTTGCAGGACGGCGAAGGGCTGTTCGGCGACCTCGAATTTCCGTCGATGTATCGTCGTGTCTGCCAGCATCTTGCACTCGCCGAGCGGCGTGGTTACAGCGCACTGTTGATCGAGCGATTGCAGGATCTGGTGCAGCGCGGACATCTGGTTTTATACCGCACGCCCGCGCCGCGTTGGCAACGTGTGCTGGATTTTTTCGCCGCCGATTTCCCGCGTCTGGTGCGTAGCCAATGGCGTGTCATGATGGTTGCCGCGCTGCTGTTTTTTGTGCCGGCGCTGGGCATCATCGGGCTGCTGCAAGTGCGCCCGGAACTCATCCACAGCGTGTTCGCGCCGGCCGAACTCGCACAGTACGAAAACATGTACGACCCGGCGTCGAGCAGTGAAAAACTCGGTCGCGAAAGCGGCACCGATCTGAAAATGTTCGGCTTCTATATTTTCAACAATGTCAGTATCGGATTTCGCACGTTTGCCAGCGGGTTGCTCGCGGGTGTCGGCGCGATTGCCGTATTGCTGATCAACGGTTTGCTGATCGGCGGCGTCGCGGGACACCTCACCGCGATCGGTTACGGCGAGCCGTTCTGGCGA
>JAYVTP010000006.1:0-3407 GCA_043788685.1 Pseudolysobacter sp.
GCCGCATTTCTCGTGGACGGAATTTTTCAAGGCGATTCATCGCGACGACGTGAAGCGTTTTTCGCTGCCGCATCCGCTTTTTTTCGCGACTGCCGACAAGGCTTTGAGCGATGTGCCCGTGTCACATTGGCAAGCGTATCTGCGCTGGAACCTGATCGCGTCTTCGGCAGATTTTCTCGGCGACGATTTCGTCAATGCCAAGTTCGATTTCCGCGGCAAGGTGTTGCGCGGCACGCAGGAATTGAAACCGCGCTGGAAACGTGTGATCGATTCCGCCGACCAAGCGCTCGGCGAAGTGCTAGGCCAGGCGTATGTCGAACGCACCTTCCCGCCCGAGGCGAAAGCGCGCGCGCTGGTGCTCGTGAACAACCTCAAGGTGGCGATGCATGAACGCATCGAAAAACTCGCGTGGATGTCGGACTCTACGAAAAAATCGGCGTACGCCAAACTCGATACGCTCGATCCGAAAATCGGTTATCCCGATCACTGGCGCGACTATTCGGCGCTGACGATCAAGCGCGATTCGTATCTCGACAACATGCGCGCCGCGATCGCGTTCGAGGCGCATCGCAACTTCGCCAAGATCGACAAGCCGGTCGACAAGACCGAATGGGGCATGACGCCTCAAACGGTGAATGCGTATTACAACCCGACGCGCAACGAAATTGTTTTTCCGGCGGCGCAATTGCAGCCGCCATACTTCGATGCGAAGGCCGACGATGCGCTGAACTACGGCGGTATCGGTGCGGTGATCGGGCATGAAATGACGCACGCGTTCGACGACCAAGGCAGCCAGTTCGACGCCGCCGGTAATCTAGCGAACTGGTGGACGGCGCAAGACAAAAAACAGTTCGAGAACCGCACCGCGAAACTCGTGAATCAGTTTGCTACGTACGTGCCGATCGATCAGTTGCATATCAACGGCAAGCTCACGCTCGGCGAGAATATCGCCGATCTCGGCGGCCTGCTGGTGGCCTACGACGCGTTCAAACTCACGCCGCAAGGCAAGGGCGACGAGAAGATCGGAAACCTGAATCCGGATCAACGCTTCTTTCTTTCGTACGCGCAAACCTGGCGCACGAGCCAGCGGCCAGAGCAGCTCAAACTGCAGGTGCAATCCAACGAACATGCACCGGCCAAATTTCGCGTGATCGGGCCGATAAGTAACGTGCCGGCGTTCGCCAAGGCGTTCGCGTGCAAGGCCGGCGATGCGATGGTGCGCGGGGGCGATGGCAAGGTTGATATTTGGTAGCGCGCTATACGATTGGACAGTTGCGACATGTAGATGAAGAGATGGAAAAGCTGGTGGTGTGCGCTCGCCTTCGCCCTCTCGACTCATCGTCCCCGAAACTACAAATTCCACAGGAAACTCAATGATCATTCGCTTGCTAAAACCCTTTGCCCTGACCGCTGGGATCGCGCTTGCCCTCGGCGCAGCGGCAGCCGATGCACCACGCAGCAGCATCGACCCGGCCAAGCTCGATAGCAAGGCTGGCGCATGCACCGATTTCTTCGGCTACGTCAACAATATCGCGATGAAAAGCGATCCGATTCCGGCCGACCAGACCAGATGGGGCACGTTCAACAAATTGGACGAACGTTCGCTCGCGGCGCAACACGACATCCTCGACGCGATGGCGTTGAACAAGGCTGCAGCGGGCACCATCCAGCAAGAGATCGGCGATTTTTACGCGAGCGGCATGGACGAGGCCGCGATCGAGAAAGCCGGTTACATGCCGATCAAGGACGACCTTAAAAGAGTCGATGGTTTGCGTAATCCCGACGATATCGCCGAGCTCGTCCGCGACTACGCCGCGCGAGGCGACGCGCTGCTGTTCGACTTCGAGCGCGGCGCGGATTTCAAGAATTCGACGATGACGATCGGCTTCGCCAACCAGGGCGGACTCGGTTTGCCGGATCGCGATTATTACCTCAAGACCGACACCGAATCGAAAAAACTGCTCGCCGCATATCAGGCGCATGTCGCCAATTTGCTGGTATTGGTCGGCGTGAAAAAAGACGACGCAAACAAGCAGGCGCAAGCGGTGGTCGATCTCGAAACCAAGCTCGCGAAAGCATCGCTGACGCGGATCGCGTTGCGTGATCCGAACAACCAATATCACTTGGTCAGCATGGCCGAGGGCGACAAGACGACGCCACATTTTTCGTGGTTGAAATATTTTGCCGCGCAGGGTGTCAACGGCCAGACCGGTTTCTCGCTCGCGCAGCCGGAATTTTTCGCGACGATGGATAAGCTCATCGCTGAAGCGACGATCGCACAATGGCAGGCGTATTTCCGTTTCCATATTGTCGCCTCCGCCGCGCCCGCGCTGAGCAAGGCATTCATCGACGAGCGTTTCGCGTTCGCCGGCAAGACCTTGCAGGGACAGAAGGAAAACAAGCCGCGCTGGAAACGCGTGCTCGGCGCTACCAACGCTGAAATGGGCATGGCGCTCGGTGAGCTGTACGTCGCCAAGACCTTCCCGCCCGAAGCCAAGCAGCGTGCGCAGGACATGGTCAATGACCTGCATGATGCGCTCAAGATTCGCATCGAAAATCTCGATTGGATGAGCACCGAAACCAAAAAGCAGGCACTCGAAAAATGGGCCACGTTCATGCCGAAGATCGGCTATCCCGACGCATGGCGCGACTGGAGCGGATTGAACATCACGCGTGATAGTTATGTCGCCAACATCCGCGCCGCCGACAAGTTCAATCACGCCTGGGAAATGGCCAAGATCGGCAAGCCGGTGGATCGCCGCGAATGGGGCATGACGCCGCAAACCGTGAACGCGTATTACAACCCGCTGCTGAACGAGATCGTGTTTCCGGCAGCGATCCTGCAGCCGCCGTTCTTCGACGCCAAGGCCGATGACGCGCTGAACTACGGCGCGATCGGCGCCGTGATCGGCCACGAAATGACACACGGTTTCGATGACGAAGGCAGCCAGTTCGATGCCAAGGGCAATCAGCACGACTGGTGGACTGCGTCCGACAAGAAAGATTTCGAATCGCGTACCGCCAAACTGGTAAAACAGTTCGACGATTACATCGCGATCGGCGATCTGCACGTCAACGGCAAACTCACGCTCGGCGAAAATATCGCCGATCTCGGCGGCATCAACGTGGCGTTCGATGCGCTGCATGCAGCGCTGAAAAAACGTCCGCGGGCGGCGATCGATGGACTCACTCCGGAGCAGCGCTTTTTCATCGCGTTCGGGCATGTATGGGAAGGCCAATATCGCGATGAAGCTCTGAAATTACTGGTGAATACCAATCCGCATTCGCCGTCACGTTATCGCGCGATGGGTGCGCCATCGAACATGCCGGCGTTCGCGCAGACGTTCCAGTGCAAGCCCGGTGATGCAATGGTGCGCAGCGCCGACACGCAGGTGAAAATCTGGTAG
>JAYVTP010000007.1:0-11898 GCA_043788685.1 Pseudolysobacter sp.
AAATTCGATCGCGCCACTGGTTTCGAACAGATGCACCTGATAAGTCAGGTCAGCGGTGCCACCAGCGTTGAAGTCAGCTTGCGTGCTGAGCTATTCCACGACCAGTTCGCGGTTGGGCGCGCTGCCGATCACCTTGAAATGCACCTTGCCATTGCCGGCATGCGTGCGTTGGTCGGCGCCGTACGCGGTGACCAGCGCTTGTCCGGCTGGGCCAAGTGGATCGTACAATGTGGTCGATATTGCGGTTGCGCCGAAGCGCAGCGAACCGTTCGAGTTCACGCTGAAGCGATCTTGCCGCGTATCCTGAAAATAGAAATCGAATCCGATCAGGGTTATCGCCGACGCGGTGTCGTCCTGGTCGGCGGCGACCAAGGTCGTCGTGCGGCTGCTCATGTCGACCAGCGATCCCGTGACCGTGGTTGAGAACGCATAGTTGGCACTGTTCGCGTTCGGAACAGGGCCTAGCGATTCGATCGATTGATCGGGATCGATGGCTTCCGCGTCGGGCTGCGCTTTCAGCTGCGCGACTGACATTTCCATGGTCTGATTCGCTTGCAGATCCGCATGCGCCCAGACGGGGCAGGCGCTCGCAAGCATGATCGCGAGCAGCTGAAAAATGGACAGTTGTTTGGTGCGCATAACGTTCCCCTGAGTAGTGCTGTATCAAACGAATGTGGTTGACACATGTGGTTGACACACGCCGTTCGAGCCCGTTCGCATAAACCGTTTTGAAAGGTTTTGATGTCGCTGCAGTCCGTCCGCAAGAAAAACGTCTCCTGCGCCCCGACGATCCCGCAATCAAACACGACTTTAACAATCGATCCGCTTTTCACGCTTGTGGAATATTCAAGCGCAGGCCGCGGAGCCGTGGTTTAAAAAATCTTAATGGTGAAAGTTATACCCCGAAACGTTGTGCGGTCTACCGCTTTTTTGCAACGGGTCGCGGTATTGCGCGACGTCTGCTCCGGTCATCCGGTATGCCAATTTCGTCGAGCAACTACATTCGAGCGCTTGAATCGGCGCGATTCAACCCGAGGTCTGACGTTCATCTCCCTATCCCTCCCAACCGAAGGTGTTCCCATGCTTTTTGATCCCGTTGCCTTGCGTACGCTCAAGCTCAGCAACCACACCGTCATGTCGCCGATGACCCGCAGCCGGGCCGTCGAAGCCAACACGCCGAATGCATTGATGGCCGAGTATTACGGCCAGCGCGCCACGGCCGGCCTGATCGTCACCGAAGGCACGTCGCCGTCACCGAACGGCCTTGGTTATGCGCGTATCCCCGGATTGTTCAACGCCGCTCACGTCGCGGGATGGAAACTCGTCACCGATGCGGTGCACGCCAAGGACGGCAAGATCGTCGTGCAGCTCATGCACACCGGCCGCGTAACCCACACCGCCAACCTGCCGGCCGGCGCCGAAGTGGTCGCGCCGACCGCGGCGATCTGCCCGGGCGAGATGTACACCGATGCGCACGGCATGCAGTCGAACAGCCAGCCGCGCGCGATGACTCAAGCCGACATCACGCACGCGATCGGTGAATACGTGAACGCGGCGCGCCTCGCGATCGAAGCGGGTTTCGATGGCATCGAACTGCACGCGGCGAACGGCTATCTGATCGAGCAATTCCTCAATGCCAACGTCAATGCACGCACCGATGGCTACGGTGGCAGCAGCGGCGCGCGCAACAAATTCGCGCTTGAGGTTGCACGAGCGACGGCTGCCGCAATCGGCGCCGACAAGGTCGGTATTCGCCTCTCGCCACACGGCGTGTTCAACGGCACCGGCGCGTTTGCCGATGTCGATACGCAATACCTTGCGCTGGTCAGCGAGTTATCCAGCATCGGCTTGTTGTACGTGCATGTGCTCGATCACTCGGCGATGGGTGCGCCGCCGGTGCCTGCCGAACTGAAAGCAAAACTGCGCGATGCATTCAGCGGTCCGTACATTCTCGCCGGTGGATTCGACCGCGACAGTGCACAGAAAACGCTGACGGAAAAACGCGCCGACGCGATCGCGTTTGGACGTCCATTTCTGTCCAACCCGGATCTGGTCGAGCGCATGCGCGCGGGTGCGGAACTCAACGCCCCGGACATGGCAACGTTCTACACGCCGGGCGCAAAGGGTTACACCGATTATCCCGCGCTGGCGGGCTGATGTTGATGGGACGCGGCTTCGGTCGCGTCCTGTGTCATCTCGCCGTGTCGTCGGGTTCACTTGTCGGCGTTCTGCTTGATAGTTGCTGTACTTCGGTATGAATAATCGGCTGTGAGTTTCGTTTATGAAATGCAGAATGCGCTGCAAACGTGCATGACTGCAGTTCGCGCGAACCTCACGAGGTTTGCGGCAATCTTGGCGAATGATTGTTCAGGATTGCAGTGAACCCTGCGCGTATTGCCTCACGCCGAATCTCATCAATTGAACAAGCCGACAGCATCAAATCCGCTGGCATGGCGCTTGCGTGCGGCAGATGATTCCTGTGCCGGCGGGGTTGATTTCATGCACTCATTCATCAATATTTTTTCATCGACATGACGGATCTGGTTGTGGTGCGCAAGGAGGGACTGTATTGCGTTCCGGGGCAGTTTTATATCGACCCGTGGCGACCAGTCGAGCATGCGGTGATCACCCACGCGCACGCCGATCACGCGCGTGTCGGCCACGGCCACTACCTGAGTGCCAAGGCCGGTGTTGGCGTGCTGCGCTCGCGCCTGGGCGAAATAAATATCGACGGCCTTGAATACGGCGAAACGATTTCGCGCAACGGTACGAAGATTTCGTTGCATCCCGCTGGACACGTTCTCGGATCGGCGCAGGTGCGTATCGAATATCGCGGTGAAGTCTGGGTTGCTTCCGGCGACTACAAGGTCGAGCCGGATCGTACCTGTGCTGCGTTCGAGCCATTACGCTGCGATACCTTCATCACCGAATCCACGTTCGGTCTGCCGATCTACCGCTGGTCACCGCAGCAGGAAATCTTCGACGGCATCAATGCGTGGTGGCGAAAAAATGCCACGGAGGGACGCAGCAGCGTGCTGTTCTGTTATGCCTTCGGCAAGGCGCAACGCATCCTCAGCGGGCTGGATGCAAGCATTGGCCCGATCGTTTGTCACGGCGCCGCGCAGACATTGACCGAGGTCTATCGCGCCAGCGGCGTGGCATTGCCCGCGACGGTAATGATCAGCGAAATCAACGACCGTGCCGAATTGAAAAAAGCCATCGTCATTGCCCCACCATCGGCTGCCGGCACACCGTGGATCAAGCGCTTTGGCGACTATAGCGATGCATTCGCGAGCGGCTGGATGCAACTGCGCGGCGCGCGTCGTCGGCGCGGCGTGGATCGCGGGTTTGTATTGTCCGACCACGCTGACTGGCCCGGTCTGATGTCGGCGGTAAAGGCGACTGGAGCGCAGCGCGTGATCGTGACGCACGGCTCAGTGGCGACGATGGTGCGCTGGTTGCAGCAGATCGGGCTGGATGCCGGAGCATTCGATACCGAATACGGCGACGATGAAGCCGACGAAAAAAAAGAGGCAGCGACGATCCCGTTGGAAACCGAAAATGCTGCCATCGGATTGGATCATGCGTGAGTTCGCACGGCTGTTCGCCGAGTTGGATGGAACCACCGCGACCAATCGCAAGCTCGAAGCGTTGGGCAATTATTTTCGGCACGTCGAGCCAGAAAATGCAGCGTGGGCGGTGTACTTTCTGGCAGGCGGCAAACCGCGCCAAGCCGTGCCGAGCAAGTTGCTGCGGCAGTACGCGACCGAGTTTGCCGGGCTGGACGAATGGCTGTTGAACGAATCCTACAACGCGGTCGGCGACCTGGCCGAAACGATTGCACACATTCTGCCGCCAGCGCAGCACTACAGCGACATCGGCCTGGCCGAGTGGGTCGAGCAGCGTATTACGCCGCTGCGCGGTGCGGCGCCCGAGCAAATCCGCGCGGCACTGTTTTCGTTCTGGGACGAGCTCGATAGCGATGGGCGTTTCTTGCTGGTCAAGCTGATTGGCGGTGGCTTTCGGGTCGGCGTATCGAGATTGCTGGTAACGCGCGCGCTGAGCACGATTGCCGGACTCGACAGCAAGTTGATCGCGCAGCGCCTGATCGGTTGGACCGATGGCGCGCGCGTGCCGACGGCGCAGAGTTACGAGCGCCTGATCGGCGCGATTTCCAGTGATGATCACGCGCTGCGCGGTGGTCAGCCGTATCCGTTTTTTCTCGCGCATCCATTGCAGAATTCGCCGGTATCGCTCGGTGATCTCGCGCGATGGCAAGTCGAGTGGAAATACGATGGCATGCGCGCGCAACTGGTGTGTCGTGATGGACAGCACTGGCTGTGGTCGCGCGGAGAAGATTTGATCACAGATCGCTTTCCGGAGCTTGCGGCAATTGCATTGCGCGACGGCACGGTACTCGATGGCGAAATTCTGATCTGGCGCGATACTGATTTTCCTGCGCCGTTTGCCGAACTGCAGAAACGCATCGGTCGAAAAAACGTGTCGGCGAAAATGCAGCAGGAGTTGCCAGCCGTGCTGGTCGCCTACGATTTGCTCGAAATGGACGGTATCGACTTGCGCCACGAGCCGCAGCAGCGCCGCCGTGTGCTGCTCGAAAATCTCGCCGTGCAAACCGCTTCGGCACAGCTCAAATTGTCGCCGTTGATCCGCGCTGATGATTGGCAGCAGTTGGCTGAAATCCGCGACGAATCACGCGCACGCGGCGTCGAAGGCATGATGCTCAAAGCCGTGGATGCGGCGTATGGAGTGGGGCGCACCAAGGATGTCGGCACGTGGTGGAAATGGAAGGTCGATCCCTACAGTATCGATGCGGTGCTGATCTATGCGCAAAGCGGGCACGGTCGACGCGCTTTGCTCTACACCGACTACACGTTTGCGGTGTGGGATACCGCTGCCGACGGCATACGACAGCTCGTTCCGTTCGCGAAGGCCTACTCCGGCTTGACCGACGCCGAGATCGCGCACGTCGACCGAATCATCCGCAAGACCACGATCGAAAAATTCGGACCGGTGCGCAGCGTGCGTCCAAGCATGGTATTTGAAATCGGGTTCGAGGCCATTGCGCTTTCGTCCCGGCACAAGGCCGGCGTGGCGGTGCGCTTTCCGCGCATTCTGCGGCAGCGTATCGACAAGACGATCGAGCAGGCAGACACGCTCGATGCGTTGAAAAAATTGTTGACGATGACAGCATGAACCGCCGCGTTAGCAGTCGCGCTATTACGGCATGGTTTGGCCGCCGCAGCTGGAAGATATTTGCGTTCCAACGCGAGGTGTGGCGTGCCGCGCTGAACGGGGAATCCGGCCTCGTGCATGCCACCACCGGATCGGGCAAAACGTTTGCGGTATGGTTCGCGGCGTTGCTGCGCAATGCGGACGTGGCGACAGCCAAAACCAGCGGGTTGCGCATATTGTGGATCACGCCGATGCGCGCGCTTGCGGCCGACACGTTACGCGCGTTGCAGGATTCCGCCGCCGAGTTGGTACCGCACTGGCGCATCGAAGCGCGCACCGGCGATACCAGCGCCGGTCGCCGCGCGCGCCAAGCGAAGAAATTGCCGCAGGTACTCGTCACCACGCCGGAAAGTCTCAGCTTGCTGTTGAGCCGCGCCGATGCGCAGCAGCAGTTCGCGCAACTCGACATGGTCGTGGTCGACGAGTGGCATGAGCTGATCGGCAACAAGCGCGGTGTGCAAACTCAACTTGCGATCGCGCGTTTGCGCTGCTGGAATCCGGCGCTGTTGACGTGGGGTTTATCCGCGACGCTCGGCAATCTCGCCGAGGCAAAAGACGTTTTGCTCGGCGGTACGGATGGCAGAATTGTGCAGGGCAAAGTCGACAAGCAGATTCTGGTCGACACACTGATCCCGAAAAACCCATCGCGTTTTCCGTGGAGCGGTCATCTCGGCATGCAGATGTTGGCAATGGTGATCGCCGAGATCGAGCCGCATATGAGCACACTCGTATTTACCAATACGCGATCGCAGGCGGAAATCTGGTATCAGAATATTCTTGCCGCGCGACCCGATTGGGCCGGGCTGATTGCATTGCATCACGGTTCATTGGATCGCGCGGTGCGCGAATGGGTCGAGCACGCACTCAAGAACGGACAACTCAAGGCCGTGGTGTGCACCTCGACGCTCGACCTCGGCGTCGATTTTCTGCCAGTCGAACGGGTGCTGCAGATCGGTAGCGCGAAAGGTGTTGCGCGATTGTTGCAGCGTGCGGGGCGCAGCGGCCATGCGCCCGGGCGCATTTCGCGAATCACGCTGGTGCCGACCAATAGCCTCGAACTGCTTGAGGCCGCCGCCGCGAAAGATGCCATCGCGCGTCGCGAGATCGAGGCGCGAATCGCACCGGTCAAGCCGTTCGATGTTCTCGTTCAACACATGGTGACGGTCGCGCTTGGCGGCGGCTTCCGCGCCGAGGAGTTATACGCGGAGGTTCGTCATGCGTGGTCGTATCGCGAGCTACGTGCGGACGAGTGGCAATGGGCGCTGGATTTTGTCGTGCGCGGTGGCCAGAGTCTCACGGCATATCCGGAGTATCGGCGTGTCGTCGCTGATGCTGACGGCATCTATCGCGTACCCGATATCGCGCTCGGACGGCGTCACCGCATGAGCATCGGCACGATCGTTGCGGACGCGACGATACAACTCAAATTTCTCAGCGGCGGCAAGATTGGCACGGTCGAGGAAGGATTTATTTCCCGATTGAAACCGGGCGATCATTTCCTGTTCGGCGGGCGCATTCTCGAATTCGTGCGGATACGCGAAATGACCGCCTACGTGACACGCGCCAGCGGCAACAAGGGCGCTGTGCCGCGCTGGCAGGGTGGTCGCATGCCGCTGTCTTCCGAACTCGCGCACGCTGCGCTGCGGCAGTTGGCGCAGGCCGCTGTCGGCAAATTCAGTAGCCCCGAAATGCAGGCGATCCGTCCGTTGCTGGAAGTTCAGGCGCGCTGGTCGGGGCTACCCACCGAAACCACGCTGGTGGTCGAAACTTTACACAGCCGCGAGGGTTATCACTTGTTCGTCTATCCGTTTGCCGGCCGTGCGGTGCATATCGGTGTGGCGGGGTTACTCGCGTATCGCATCGGTCGCCGTTTGCCGACCACGTTCTCGATCGCGGTGAACGATTATGGCTTCGAGCTGCTCGGGCCGCATGCGATCGATTGGGCGTCGATTCTCATCGGCACCGACGGCGCGCATGGCGATCTGCTGACGGCCGAAAACCTGCTCGATGATGTGCTCGCCAGCCTCAATGCCGGCGAGCTTTCGCGGCGGCGTTTTCGCGAGATTGCGCGTATTGCCGGCCTCATCTTTCAGGGCTATCCGGGGCAGCCGAAAAGCAATCGCCAGTTGCAGGCATCGTCGTCGTTGTTCTTCGAGGTTTTTCGTCAGCACGATGCCGACAATTTGTTGCTCGATCAGGCGCAGCGCGAGGTCTTCGAGCAGGAGCTGGAGCTGTCGCGATTACGCGCGACGTTACTGGAAATAGAATCGCGCCGAATCGTATTGTTCGATCTCAAGCGCGTCACTCCGTTCGGCATCGGTCTGATGGTGGAGCGCTTTCGCGAAAAGTTCTCGACCGAAAAACTTGCTGACCGATTGGCGCGGCTGCTGCGTGAGCTCGAAAAGGCAGCGTCGTGAGCGCGCATGCCGTGACGATCGCGGGCGAGTTGCTGCTGCTGCTTGCAGAGAAAGCGATGTACTGGCCGCAGAAAAAAATGCTGATCGTCGCCGACATCCATTTCGGCAAGGCCGCGTCGTTTCGCGCGCTCGGTGTTCCGGTGCCACATGGCACAACCGCGCAAAATCTCGCGACATTGACGTTGTTGATGGCGAAATATCACGTCGAGCAGATCGTGTTTCTCGGCGATTTTTTGCATTCCAAAGCCGCGCATTCCCGTGCGACGACAGCGGCTCTGCACGACTGGCGGCAGCGACATCGTGACCTGCAGTTGACCCTGGTTCGCGGCAATCACGATCGCCATGCCGGCGATCCTTCGAGCTCGATTATCGATTCAGTGGACGAGCCATTTTTACTGGCTCCATTCGCATTCTGTCACCACCCGGATACGAACAGCGCGGCTTATGTCATGGCCGGCCACGTTCATCCGGTCGCGCGCGTGACGGCGGCCGGAGACTCGTTGCGATTGCCGTGTTTTGTGATCGGTGCAACGCGCTCGATCCTTCCCTCCTTTGGCGCGTTTACGGGTGGATTCGAGTTAGCGCCAACGTTTTCCGATCAGATATTTTTGTGTGCCGGCGACACGGTACAGCGGCTTCCAGCGCGTTGATGTCAATCTGCGTGGCGGCTGTCGCGACACGATTTTTGCGCTGACGGAATAACGTATTCGGCGCGGGATCGGTTCAGACACAGCGCGCCAGCAAGGCGCGCCGCGATTATTTCTGGTAGCCGAGCTGGGCAAGGCAGACGGCGCCGAGGTCGAGCACCGGCTGGGTTGCGCGGTCGGCGTCGGAAACCTGCGCATCGACCGAGTCCATGCACGGCAGGATTTCGGCACCGATCACGGCGTCCGTCTTGCCCTTGCGGTCGATCTCGCCACCCACGGCGGCGAGCACGAGCGGAACCACAGCGCTGCGTTCGGCCGGTGTTGCCGCGTGATATGCGGTGAGCTTGTCGGTGAGCGACAGCGTGGCCGCCTGAGCGGAGGAACCGATCAACGCAGCAGCGACAAAAAAACCATAAACAACACGTTTCATTCAAATCTCCTGAGGCGAATTAATGTGACCGACGACCAAGGGTTGGTCTTCGTAAAGGTCGCTGCGAAGTATAGCCTTTGGCGAATCTTTCGCAGTGTGCGACCCCAGTCCGGCACAACGCGCGTGCGCCCCTGTGGTGTCTTTGCGGGCACATTAATCGGTGCGAGCAATCCTGAACGATGACACAGGTTCATTGCTCAACCGTGAGCCGGGACGTTGCCTCGATCAAGTGCATGACAGTTTGGCGCAGCAAAATACGTGAGCTTTGATAACCGCTACCTGCCGCCGGAATTTGACCGTGCCGCGGGGTTGGCGGCCACGTGTTGCATGGCTATTGCGATCAACTTGGGGATTCAGTTATGAATATCGAAATGAAAAAGAAGTTTTTGGTGCGGCTGCAGATGTTGCTGCTGGCATTGTGTCTGGCATTGCCCGGCCTGGCTGCGGCGCAGTGCGAAACCAACGCGTTTGGTTTCTGCGGCGACTGTAGCGCCGGCACACCGTGCTGCGGTTATGGGCCGTGCAATTTTTTCTGCGGCAATTGTGACGGCGGTTGTCGGCATGGCCCGGCCACGGAAGGCAACCCGCAGTGCATCGGCGTGAACACGACCGACAGCAAAGATGCCGGCATCGGCAAGGCGGTGCATGAGCACGGCGCGACACCGCCAGCATCAACGGCCAAGCCCGTACCACAGTTGGTCGGACGCGCGTTGTTTGATTCGATCGATGCCGATCACGACGGCTTGATCTCGCTCGCCGAAACCGAACAGTGGGTCAAGGCAACCGGACGAACGTTGTCGAAGCAAGACATCAAGCAAGGTTTTGATCGCACCGATCTGAACCACGATGGCAAGGTTCAGCCGGCCGAGTTCGATCGCAATATCGATGCGCCGCCGCCCGCGCCGAAAGCTGCTGCCGCGCCCGTGACACAACACTAAACAATCGTGTCGTCGAACGACGGCATACCTCGCAACAACGGCGGCGCGTCGCGTTCGCGCGCCGCCGCTTGCAACGCACTGGGTCGATTTCAGGCTGGACTGTGCGGTTGTTCCAACCACATCGCCGGAACGTCGCTTCGATTGTCCTTTCATCCGTCGCGCTGTCATGCGAGTCGACAGCGCCGAGTATGCCAGCACGCACGGTTGCTTCAACAAGGTACATTCGGCAGCCCTAAATGATTCCGTATCCCCTGGTGGTCTATTTTCGACGCACACCAACCATCATGTGCCCACGACAGACTGTAATGTCGATTAACAACTAGGCACAACACCAGAGTATGTGTAAATCGCACAAGCAAAGTTTGTGCTTGAAAACCGTCGAATACACATACTGTGTATGCAATGTTGCAAGCAAAGTGCGTGCATTGTTCAAAAGATCAAAGACTTGGCTGAGCACAGCCATGCGTCTATCCCTGAAATCCGCAAGCAAAGTTTGTGGTTGAATTCTGTTCGTCGCCGTAGGTTCGTGTCACCGTTCGGCTTGGCTTTCTTGAAATGCTTGGTCGAGAAGTTAGGCCCAATCGATGGGAAACCTTCTGGCAGATATAGATATGGATTGTCGAGCATTCGGCGTGCGACGTTCTCCGGCGAAATGCCCAGATGCGACAAGAGCACGAGACGGGTGAACGCTTTTAAACGGCTCACAAGATTGGTCAAGACCAGATCCGTGATTAGTGGCGTTCCACATTCCGAGTCCCAGTGTGTGAAGTAGTTGCGGGCATCGGCTACCTCAGAGGGAAATGCTTGAGCGACGATTCCCAGCGACTCCAAGAGGCTTTTGTCGAACCGTTTGACCAGCTCGTCGAGCCGCTTCCGAAATGAATACTTGAATCGCCCCGCCTTCCGTAGACACTTGGCAGTCTCGTTTTGAAAATTGTTTTTCGAACTGTACCGGAGACAACCCGTTGTTGTATCCATGTTACCTTTGCGTGTTGTAAAACATCTCGATGTAGTTGAACACGTCGGACTTTGCAGCATCCCTTGTTACATAGATTTTCCGCTGGATGCGTTCACGCTTGAGCAATTGGAAAAAGCTTTCGGCCACCGCATTGTCATGACAATTGCCGCGCCGACTCATGCTAATCACCAAGCCATGTTCTTTGAGAAAGGCTTGCCAGTCGTGGCCAGTGAACTGGGTGCCTTGGTCAGAATGAACCCACAGTCCCGGTGAGGGCTTGCGCCGCCAGACCGCCATCATCAATGCGCAGCACCACCTCGGTGTGCAGGCTCGGCTGCATGGCCCAGCCCACGATCTGCCGCGAGAACAAGTCCAGCACGATCGCCAGATACAACCAGCCTTCGTGCGTACGGATATAGGTGATGTCGGTGACCCAAACCTGATTGGCATGGGCGACATCGAACTGTCGTGCAAGGTGATTGTCAGCCACGACCGATGGTTTGCCGCCACGATGGCCTGGTCGGCGGCCGTAGCCCACCTGTGCACGAAGGCGTTCATGCCGCATCAGACGAGCAACACGATGCTTGCCGCAGTCTTCACCCAAATCACGCAGGTCGCGCGTGATCTTGCGATAGCCATACACCCCGCCACTGGCCAGCCAGCACTGCTTGATCAGTCCGATGATGCGAACATTTTCCCTGGCACGGCCTGACACCGGTGCAGTCCGCCACGCATAATACCCACTGCGCTGCAGCCCGAATACCCGGCACATGCTGCGCACCCGAAATACGTGTTCGTGCTCGTGCATGAAGGCGTACTTCACCCGGACAGTTTGGCAAAGTACGTTGCGTCCTTTTTTAAGATATCGCGCTCCTCCGTGACGCGACGGAGTTCAGCTTTCACACGTCGCAGTTCCGCGGCGTGATCGGTTTCCGTCTGGCGTACCGCGTTCGGCTTGTCACGGTGTCGTTGCCAGGCATACAGGCTGTGAATCGAAACGCCTGCGTATTCCGGTCGTGATGATCACCAGTTTCGGTAACGACGCATCAGAGTTCCGGTGGTGCTGATCAGTTTTTTTTTAGCTGCTGCTCTTGATCGAGAACTATCTGTATGTTGTTTGTCTATCCTGTGACCATCAGATAAACCAGCAACTTAGCGCTGCGGCGCGTGTCAATGTCGTGAGACAGCAGCGGGTCAGAATTTAGTGAGTTTTCTGAGTGTCGATCTCCTTGGCAAGTGGCGGGTTGATGTAAAC
>JAYVTP010000008.1:0-2549 GCA_043788685.1 Pseudolysobacter sp.
GGAAATAGTCGGTGCCACCCGAGCTCGATCCGCTGAGTCCCGCATACAGATAACTCAAATCCGGCGCACGGAATCCGGTGCCGGCCGAGCCGCGCAACAACAGGCTGTCGAACGGACGGTATTCGATGCCGAGCGAGTAGGTGAACTTGCTCGCGGTGGTGGCGCTGTATTCGTAACGGTCGTAGCGTCCGGCCGCGCTGATGTTGAGTTTCGAGAACACCGGCACGCTGAATTCGATACCCGTGCCCATGTGATCGCGCGAGCCAACCGCACCGGTGTTGTGCAGGCCGTAATAGGTGCCGTCGAGCGACAATGGATCAGGTTTGAGGCCGTAATATTGATTGCCATATTCGGCCACGCTGGCAAATCCGACCGGACCGGCCGGCAGACTAAACAGCTCGGTATTGGTCGCGGTAAAACTGAAATTTTCCGAACGACTGCTGTCGTTATCGACCGAATCCTGCGTGATCGAACGGAACTGCGCGACCGTCAGCGGTGTATACAACCAGCTTGTCGGCGCGTTGTAGATGTTGTAGCCGCTATCGGGATCCATGCCCAGCGATGGCCCGAGATACAGCGCCTGCGCCTTGCTTGAAATCAGCGCGGGTTCCTTGTTTTCGAGCTGGTTCTGCGAATGTCCGAACAGCGCTTCGTAAGTCCAGTTGGTGCCCGCCAGCGAACCCTTGATGCCGGTGTTCAGCGAGTAGGTATTGTTGATCATGCGGATCTTGCCGGCATCGAATCCACCGTTTTCCTCGATCGTGAAATACTTGCGCTGCCACTGCTCGATCTGGTTGGTCGCCTGATTGAAAAATGGCACCGGTGCTGAGTCGCCATTCAGTTGATAACTGTTCTGCCATTGCAGCGGCGTGTTGTAACTTTCCTGGTGCGAGGTGCCAGCCTGCAGGTCGACGAACAGTTCCATGCTGTCGTTGATGTGATAGGTGGCCGAGCCATAGAAGTTCACCGCCTTGCGGCCGTTTTCCAGCGTGCCGTAGCCGATAGCCTTGTAGCTGCCGCAGTAATTGCCGTAGTTTTTCCGATAGGCGTAAACGATGGAACCCTGGTCGTAGCCGGCCAGTGCATCGCAGGTGGCCTTGCCCGGATCGATGTAGTTCTGGTCCCCGTCGATGATCACGAACACCGGATCGGCGTATAGCTTGGATCCCGTCGCTGGGCTGTCGAGGCGTGAATCGGTGAAGCTGCGCTGATACGCCCACAATGGTTTGGCGTTGTACAGCTCCACACCGAAAATCGAATCGAAGTTGCCGTTCGAATAACCGCTGGTGATTTGCAGGCGTTGCGAGCTGCCGCCGCCGTGTTGGGTATCGCCTTCGCGGAAATCGATCGTGGTGCCATCGGCCTTTTTCTTCAGGATAAAGTTGATGACGCCGGAGATCGCATCCGATCCATACACCGCCGATGCGCTGCCGCTGAGCACTTCGATGCGCTCGATCAGCGATGTCGGCAGGTTGGAAATATCGGTGAAATTGCTGTTGCTCTTATACGACTGCGGATAGTCGGCAATGCGTCGGCCGTTCACGAGCACCAGCGTGTGATTCGGGCCGAGGCCACGCAGGTCAACCGCTTGCGCGCCCGGCGAAAAACCGTTGGTATTCTGGTTATTGTCGGTGGCGCCGAGGTTTTGCGTGAGCGCCGACATCACGTCGGCGACCGTGCCGTAGCCGTTGTTGAGGATGTCCTTGGCGGTGATGATAACCACCGGCGCCGGGCCTTCGACCTGCGCGCGCGGAATGCGCGAGCCGGTCACTTCCACGGTATCGAGTTTTGCGGTAGTGGAACTGCTAGCGGCGGTCGAATCCTGTGGATCGGCTGCCGTGTCAGCTGCCAGCGCATGGCCACAACCCAATGCGGTCAACACAGCAACCGCGATCAATGTTTTTTGCATGTTATACCCCAAGAGATTTTTTTGATTTCGCCCCAGCACAGTCGGTCGCTTCTGTGCTCCGTCCCACTTGTCTTGCGCCTTCGCCGAGATTGCATGCAGTCACACATGCGGTTAATGTTCTAACAGAATTTCAGAGTGTGTATGTTCTAACACAGCTTTAACATCGCGACAAGTTTCGAAAGACACAGAGCCATCATCACCGTGGAGCCAGACACCATGCATTTACGTTGCCAACCATTCCTTTTTTCGATCGTGTTCGCGACGGTAACGCTCGCATTTTCAAGCTGCGCCAGCGCGGCAGTGACAGCCATCGCGGCAGCGCCAATCGGCACATCGCCAGTGGCAGAAAAAGCCAAATCGCACAATTACCGCGACAAGAATTTCGATTATTTCGTCAGCGGCGATCCTGCCGCACCACGCGCCGCGCATACCGAATTCGGCCTCGCGCTGATGGGCGGCGGCGGCGCGGTCGATGCGGCTTATCGCTTCATCGCGAGCCACGCTGGCGGTGGACATATCGTGATCCTGCGCGCGGTGAGCGACGACAGTTTTGATCCGACCGACGGTGATATCGACGATACCTTCCTGCACACGTGGGGGCCGGTGACATCGGCGCAGACCATCGTTTTCCACAATCGCG
>JAYVTP010000009.1:0-11543 GCA_043788685.1 Pseudolysobacter sp.
TGAAGATCGTCGATCGCGGACTGGGTGGGGTGTTCGGTCTCGCGCGGGGCGTCCTGATTGTGATGACGCTGGTGATCGTCGCCGGGCTGACCGATCTCCCCAGGCAGCCGGTGTGGCGCGATGCGCTGCTCTCCGGTCTGGCGGAAAGTGCCGTACGCATCTTCAAGCCGTGGCTGCCCGATGACTGGGCACGGCACGTGAATTTCTAGCGATCCCTCTTTGCAACGTCGGACGGCGCCCGCGTCGTCCAGGTCACCAGGACTCGAACATGTGCGGAATCGTCGGCGTCGTCTCGAACGGCCCGGTCAACCAGCTGCTCTACGACTCATTGTTGCTGCTGCAGCACCGCGGACAGGACGCGGCCGGCATCTCTACCGGCCTCGGCAAGAATTTCGCGATGCACAAGGGCTCGGGCCTGGTGCGCGACGTGTTCCGCACGCGCAACATGCGTGACCTCGCGGGCAACGCGGGCATCGCGCAGGTCCGCTATCCGACTGCGGGCTCGGCCGTCAACGCCCAGGAGGCCCAGCCCTTCTACGTCAACGCGCCGTTCGGCATCACGCTCGCGCACAACGGCAACCTGACCAACTGGGAGCAGTTGAAGGACGAGATGTTTCGCATCGACCGGCGGCACATCAATACCGAGTCCGACTCGGAGGTGCTGCTCAACGTGCTGGCCCACGAGCTGCAGATGGCGACCGCGGGCTACTCGCTCGATCCGTCGGCGGTGTTCAAGGCCGTCAGCGGCCTGCATCGCCGCGTGCGTGGCTCGTATGCGGTGGTCGCGCAGATCGCGGGCTACGGCGTGCTGGCGTTCCGCGATCCCTACGGCATCCGGCCGCTGGTGCTGGGGCAGATCGAGACCGCGGCGGGACCGGAGTACCTGGTGGCTTCGGAGTCGGTCGCCCTGCAGGGCATGGGCTATCGGCTGGTGCGCGACGTCGCGCCCGGCGAGGCGATCTTCATCGACATGGACGGCGGACTGCACACGCAGCAATGCGCCGAGAAGCCGCAGCTCAATCCCTGCATCTTCGAATACGTCTATCTCGCGCGTCCCGACTCGGTGATGGACGGCATCTCGGTGTATGCGGCGCGGCTGCGGATGGGCGAGACGCTGGCCACCAAGGTCAGGCGCGAGCTGTCGCTCGGCGACATCGACGTCGTCATGCCGATCCCCGATTCGAGCCGGCCCGCCGCCATGCAACTGGCGCTGCGACTCGGCATCGACTACCGCGAGGGTTTCATCAAGAACCGCTACGTCGGTCGCACCTTCATCATGCCGGGCCAGAGCGAGCGCGTGAAATCGGTGCGGCGCAAACTCAATGCGATCCATCTCGAATTCCGCAACAAAGTTGTGCTGCTGGTCGATGATTCGATCGTGCGCGGCACAACATCGAAACAGATCATCCAGATGGCACGCGAGGCCGGTGCGAAAAAAGTATACTTTGCCTCGGCAGCGCCGCCGGTGCGTTATCCGAATGTCTATGGCATCGACATGCCGGTGACGGCCGAACTGGTGGCGCACGGTCGTACCGAAGCCGAAGTGCAATCCATCCTCGGTGCGGACTGGCTGGTGTACCTGGATCTTTCTGACCTGATCGGTGCGGTCGCCGAAGGCAACGAAAAGCTGACGCACTTCGATACGTCCTGCTTTTCCGGCGAGTACGTCACTGGTGTCGAGCCAACTTATCTGAGCGAGCTCGAGTTCGCGCGCTCGGACGACGCCAAGCTCAAGCGCCGCCAGGTTTCTTGAGAGTGTGAGCTTGCTACACTAACCAGTGCGCAACGGTTTGTGTGCAGCCTGTTCGATTTTTGCATCGAGCCACGTTATACACTGCGTTGACTATTTTCCTTGTCACGCATATGGCTTGCGATCCTGCGGTTGAACATCGTGGCTGACGAGACAACGAATGATTCGCCAACTCGGGGAAGACAAGTGAACCCCATTGCAGACTCCTTCGACGGGAATCTTTTCTGCGCTGTCAGGCAGTGTCTCGACTGCGCTGATCCGCAGCAGAAAGTTGCGCTGACAACAGCACTGGCGAGACGGTTTGCATCAGGCCAGCTCGATTTCACTGACGCATCATTGCCGTTGCCGATAGCCAGTCCCGGACGCCCGTCGCGTCCGCTGCTGGTCGATCCGCGCCATCTTCCGCAACGCAAACTCGGCAGCAGCGAAGGTCGTATTGCACTGATTCACGCCGTTGCGCATATCGAGTTTAATGCCATCAACCTGGCGCTGGATGCGGTCTATCGATTCCGTGGTTTGCCGCTGGAATATTATTCTGACTGGATCGGAATTGCCGTCGATGAAGCGCGGCATTTTGGTTTGCTCAGTGCGCGGCTGGCCGAGCTCGGTTATGCCTACGGCGATTTCGACGCGCACGATGGGCTGTGGGAAATGGCCGTAAAGACGGCTGATTCGTGTCTCGCTCGCATGGCGCTGGTGCCGCGTGTGCTCGAAGCGCGCGGGCTGGATGTCACGCCGGGCATGATCGCGCGGTTGCGTGCGGTCGGTGATCTGCAAACCGTTGCCATTCTCGAAGTCATCCTCGATGAAGAGGTCGCCCATGTCGCGGCGGGTTCACGCTGGTTTGCGTGGTGTTGCAAGCAGATCGGCGCCGATCCGGCCGACACTTTCGATGAATTGCTCGCGCTGCATTTGCGCGGCAGCTTGCGTGGTCCGTTCAATACCGAGGCGCGTCTGCGCGCCGGTTTTAGTGAGCTCGAACTCGAACGCATCGCGGCAATGGTGCCGGCGTGATACGCGTAGGTGTATCCGCATTCGCCTTGTTCGCATGCACCCTGTTGCTGCTTTTTCTTGCCGCCGATACATCGTGGCACATGCCGTTGCGCCCGGCGCATCGCATTACCTTGCACGGCGCGAATTTCCGCGTGGTATCCGGTGCCGGCGCGCAGGACGAAGATGCGTTGAATATCGGCTCGGTCGGCGATGACGATAACGCGGTGCAGACGATCGCGCTCGATCATGTCGGTGCGGATGACTATCCGGTATTGCGTTATGCCTTCGAAAATTTTCCGCGCACACTCGAACTCTCGCTGATATTTCGCCGCGCCGATACGCCAGATGATGTGCATGCAATCGCGCTGCCGCGGCCGGAAAACGGCACAAAAAGTTATGACCTGCGCACGATTCCGGCATGGCGCGGTGACATTCTCGAAGTCGGATTCGCCGAATTTCCGACCGCGCAACTGGTGGCCAAAGGACAGGGTTTCCATCCGTTCAACCTGATGCAGGCCGAGCTTTGGTCGCCGTCCGCCAGCGGTGCGGTGTCGGCATTATTGACTGACTGGTTTGCGCATTGGTCGTGGAGCATGCGCTCAGTACATGCACTCGGGCGCGATATCGATACGCCGCGTAAATTTTCGCTGGTGCTCGCACTGGCGGTGTGGAGCGCCATCACGTTTTTACTCGGCATGCTGATCCTGCGCTGGCGCGGTCGGCAGATCGGCATCGGTGCGTTTGTATGCGTCGCAGCGGCGTGGTTGCTGCTCGACATGAATTGGCAAAGTGAATTGTTCTGGAAGAACGGTTTGACGCGCGACATGTATGCCGGAAAATCCTGGCAAGATCGTTCGCGCATGATTGCCGATGCGCCGTTGCTCGATGTCGCCGCGCGCGTGCGTGAGGCGTTGCACGCCCAACCTGCGAATACCCATATCTTGGTGGCCGATGATTCGGCCTACGAACTGTTGCGGCTGGTGTATCACCTGCTACCGGCCAACGTCGCACCGCTGGGCTGGGTGGCGGGTTTGCTCGGACACACGCCGGTTGATGGCGGGCCGATTACGCATCTCGCCGACGGCAGCGTAGTAGTTTATTACCACGTGCAGGAATCTGCATACGATGCGACTCATGCGCAATTGCACATCGGTGACCTCAGCTATCCCGCCATGCCATTGCTGGAAACGCGCGCGCTCAGCGTGTATCGCATCGGCGGCGCGCCATGAAACCGCGACTTCACCACATGCCGTTCTTTGCTGGTCGCGTTGGCGATGGCGATGAATTTCGGCGCATGCAAAATGCTTGAGATTCTGATCGCCTGGCTATTGCCGTTACTCGCCGGAATGGGCTTGTGGCAGATTGCGCTGGGTCGCGCGCACGGCACCGCGCAATGGGCCGGTGTCGTCGGTTATGGTTATGTGGTTGGAATGCTGTTGGCGGGCGCGCTGACCGCTGCATTGTCCAGTGGCGACACCCAGCATGCATTGCGACATGCCGGTTCGGTGCTGGCATTGATCGCTGCGATCGGCTGGGCTTGGAGCTGGAAGTTCGGCACTGCGAAGGCGACTTTGCCAAGCCATGCGCCGCTACTTTCATGGCATCGATTGCTGTTTTTTCTCCTCATCGTATTGTTGCTGATTCGTGTATTCGTCTTGCTGGATGAGGTCTGGCTGCGACCGACATTTCCATGGGATGCGTGGGCCGCCTGGGCGGTAAAACCGAAGAGCTGGTATCTGCTGGGGCATGGCGAAAAATATGTCTCCGCATCGGTCTGGTTGGCGCAGACGGACAGTGCGTTGCGCACCACAACCACATGGCACTATCCAACGCTGCTGGGCTGGATGCAGGTGTGGTTTGCGAGTGCGGCAGGCGAGTGGAACGAACCGATGGTCAATCTGCCGTGGGTCGGCATCTGGATCGCATTGTTGTTGGCCACGTATGCACAGCTTCGTGAGCTGGGCCTCATGCCGCTGCGCGCCATGATCGCCATCTATGCACTTGGCTCGCTGCCGCTTTTGAACGCGCATGTGGCGCTGGCCGGTTATGCGGATTTGTGGCTGGCCGCGTTGTTCGGTATGGCGGTGCTGATCTGGTTGCTATGGCTGCAGCAACGCCGCCCCATGCAGTTGATTGCGGCGTTGGCGCTAGGCTTGTGCTTGCCGACTATCAAGCTGGAAGGCGCAGTCTGGATGGCGTGTTTTTTCAGCATCGTATTTCTTGCTGCGCTGCCTGCGCGTCCGCGTAAATGGCTGGTTGTCGCCACGATCCTGATCAGCATTTTTGGTCTCGCAATCGGCGGATTCGAGCTGCCGCTGCCCGGCCTCGGGTTGGTGCGCATAACGTGGGGGGAAATCGATATCCCGGGCATGGGCACGCTGTTATTGCAATGGCATTCGGTCGGTCGCGAAATGTTTGCGACGCTGTATTCGTTGCCGAACTGGCACCTGCTGTGGTTTCTCGCGCCGCTGATTATCGTGCTGCGCTGGCGCGAATTTCTGCGCCACGAAAACATTCAATTACTCGGTAGCTTGTTGCTGTTGTGCGGGCTATTTTTATTCGTGCTGTTTTTCTTTACCGAAGCATCGCGCTGGGCCGAGGACTTCACCAGCGCCAACCGCCTGATCATGCATATCACGCCCGCAACAATCGTTTTATTGGCGCTGTTGTTGCGTGATGCGGGCAGAAATCAAGCTATGCAAGAAGCGCATCACTAGTGGACGAGCGTTACGGCCGAGCAAGCAACGCTCGATACAGTTTTTGTATTTGTGTTGCAACGGCTTGCATGCTGAATTCTTCGCCCCAGCGCTGCCGTCCGGCGTGACCTAAGCGATTGCGAAAGTCGCGATCGTCCTGCAGGCGCGACAAGGCATCTGCCAATACATTGGCATCGCCCGCAGTAACCAGTAAACCTGTTTCACCATTGCGCACGACATGGCCCACACCTGAGCCGGGAATCGCGCTTGCTACCACCGACAGGCCGGCGCGCATGGCCTCGAGCAATACCAAGCCGAATGCCTCGCTACGCTCGATCGATGGCAGGCAGAAAACGTCTGCGCTCGCATAAGCCGCTGCAAGTTCCGCATCATCGATAGCCCCGGTGAAACGTATGCGCGCGGTGATGCCGAGATCCTGCGCGAGCTGTTTTAGCGCAGTTTCACGCTCACCGCTGCCGACCAGCAACAATACTGCTGCGGGAATTTTGGCAAGGGCATGCAGCAAAATATCGTGGCCTTTGTAATACGCCAGACGACCCACGGCGAGTATGCGCAGCGGTGCAACCATCCCGATATTTTCCGGCCAGTCGCAGCTTTGTATAGACGTTGAAGTTGCACCCAGGCCGAGTGGGATGACCTGCGTTTTATCGTGCCACGGCGCCAGTGCGGCGCTGCTATCGAGATAAAATCTGGACGTCGCAATAATGGCTTTTGCCCGCCGCAGTAGTGCTTGCTCCCACGGACGATACAAACGATAGGCGAGGCGCAGTTTGCGCTGGGCAGCATCCAGCGGCACATCCGAGTGCCAGTGAACTATCCACGGTAATCGTCGCGCCGCCGGGCTCAGCAAAGCCCAGAACGCCGAGGTGTTGGGCAGATGCAGATGCAACAGATCGGGTTTGAATCGACGTATCGTTTGGCCTAAAAGCCACGCAAACGCCGGACTGATCGGCGCGTAGACGAATTGACCATGACACGCCGCCAAGGTCACATCGACCCCGTTTTTCACGCAACGCTCGGTATGGTGTGCGCCCGGTGCGGCGTGTGCCAGCACCGCCGTCGCGATTTGATCCTGCACCAGGATTTCGGCGAGTTCCGCACTGAAATTTTCTATGCCGCCGGGGTAGGGCGGATAGAACTTGCCGATATGCAATACGCGCATGATTGGCGCTGGCAGCTATTCGTTTTCATGCCAGTCGCCTTCTTCCGGCAACTGTGTCGATGAGGCCGAATCGCTGGTGCTTGACGATGCTCGCTGGGTTTTCATTTCGGCTTCGAGGATCGCGATTTTTTGCACGAGACGACGCAGTTGGCGCTCGTGCCGCGAGCGCTCGATATCCAATTGCAGCATGCGCAGCAGGATCATCGAAATGCCGACGATGATCGGCACCACTGGCGCGTAGCTGATGCCAGTGATTACGCCAAGCCACGGCACCACGGAAGGGAACACGCCAAGAATAAGTGTCGCCGCTGCTACACCAAGCCACCACAGCGCGTAAGGGCCATGCAGATGATCGCGGCGCACCAGAAACAGGATGGTGCCGGCGAGTAACACACCGAGCACTGCGGCTGTGAGTTGCGCGGTCATGGCGCCGGTTTCTCCACGCGCGACGGCTGGGCGCGGCTGCCAATGCGTGCGATGCACAACAGCGTCGTGCGCAACATGTAGCGCGCGACCAGCCGCCATGACGCGAACACGCGTGAGCCGCCGAACTGACGCGGCGACATCACGGTAGGCACTTCGTCAATCAATAACCCGCGTTTCTGCAGCAGCATCAATACGCCGATATCCTGATAGTCCAGCAAACTCGCCTCGCGCGATGCGAGAATTTGTATGGCGCGCAAATCGTAGACACGCAGGCCCGAGGTGAAATCGTGCACTTTCAACCCGGTCAGCAGGCGAAAATATTGCCAGGCCACGCGCTTCGCCATGCTGAGCCGCTGTGCGTAGGTGCCGATGGTGACGTTGGCCTTGGATTGCCGATGCGCGCGCAGCAAGGCCGGCAATTCTTCGGGCTGGTGCTGACCATCAGCATCCAGCGTCAGCACAGAGTGATAGCCATGACGCAACGCATAACGGATACCCGCCTGCGTCGCCCCCCACGCGCCGAGGTTCACCGCGAGATCCAGCACCTGCGCGCCGGCTGCGCGCGCGACCGCTACGGTGCCATCGCTGCTGGCATCGTTCACCACGAGCACCTCGCAGTCCAGAAAAAAGCGTACGCCAGCGATCACGTTGGCAATCGTCGATTGCTCGTCACGCGCCGGCATTACTGCGAGGCAGCGCTCGGTAGTTATTGAGGAATTCATCGGCGAAAACTATAACCCAGCGCAATCGATTGTGGGTGGGCAAAACGTACCGCAGAGCTTGTTAGCTCTGATGTGGCCCACAGGTTTGCAGAACTTGTGGTTGGCCCTGATAAACGTTGTCTACCCTACGCCTTGCTTTTGCGTGGCAGCACTTGGCGTCGCAGCCAATTATTTCGCAATAATCTTTTGCGGGCTGCTCAGCTGATGACGCAAGCCATCGCCATAAATCAGCCCGACGTAATACCAATAGGTTTTACCGCTGGTGGCGGTGCTGTCGCGCCATTTGTAAGTGGCACCGGCGTTTTCTTCCGCCATCACGCGAACGATGTCTTTGTTGACGCGGTGAAACGGGCCGGTTTCGTTGTCTGCCCGATAAATCACGTAGCCATAAATATTTTGTTCGTTGGCTACATTCCATTTAAGTAGCGGCCCGGTACCTGTCGGGTTAGGGAGTTCGACCGGCGGATGTACTGCCTTGTTGATGGCATCACTCAATTTTGTCGGTGAAATCGCCGCCGGAGCAGTATCGGATTCGATGGTCGTTTTTTTGAGCTGGTCTTCGAGCGATACCACATTGGTGTCGGCCTTCAAAAACATGCCACTAACCACTATTGGCAAAGTACGTTTGAATTCCGGCAGTCCGACCATGATCCTGCCGTTGAGCTTGCCCGCTTGCGCAACATCAGCCACGTCCAGGCGAATCATGCGACAAGCGGCCTGCGGTGGAGTGCACAACTCTTCGTGAACCTGGCCGTTGATGCCTTCGAGCAGCAAGTTGTCGATCTTGAAATCCTTGCCGCTGCGATGATCCAGGCGAATCAGGAATTCGTTCTTCGCGCCACCGCGCATTACGCCGAGGGCGTAAGGATTGGCCGAAGGAATCACTGCGCCATGTACGTCCGCGCGCACTTCAATCCACATTTCGGGCTGTTGTGGCGAATCAAGGGCCACTTTTACGTAACTATCCTGCATGCCCCACGGGGCAGTTTTACTCACTGAAACCGAAACGCTTGTGCCATCGCCACTCACCGTAGCGATAAATCCTTCCGGGGCGGAAAGCACCTTTGTGGCTTTGAGGGTGGATACTTCTTGGCTGCTGATCAACAAGATCTTCGGTGGGACGTCTTCACCGACATTCACTACCCCAAAATCAAGCAAGGATTTTGGTTGATCGAGTAATGACATGCCAAAAACATGCACTCGCACCAGGTGATCGAGGGGTTTATCGGAGTTGATGCGCACATCAAAGCTGTGCCAGCGATTGCCGAGGTCGTTTCCTATCGACAACTCCACGGTGGCTGTTGCAGTTTCTCCAGCCCTAATCTTTGTCGGCGCGTGCAAAACGCGGTCGCCAGCGCGTAACGCATCGATACCTTTAACAGCAACTGCTTCTTTGCCGGGATTTGAAATCTGGATTTGTGTTTCGGCACGCGTGAACTGGTAGCGCTCACCGGCGTCGCCGATTTCAACCGAAACGGTAGCGGCTTGGGCAAAAGCTATAACATTCAGCAGCAGTGCTGCCACGAATCTGTGCACGAATCACCTCAAAAAAAAACCCACCCGAGCGGGTGGGTTTTTTACAACTATGGATGAAAGTTACTCTACTGAAAATTTCTGCAGCTGGACAGGAAGAACCGGTGATACTGATAAGTTAAACGGTCCGCAATTTGCTGCCACACCGGCATCTGTGATTACGAGGAAATAGGTGCCTGCGGGAGCATTGTTGGTTGGGCCAACGACAACCGCAGTTGTAGCGCTACCCTGAGATTCAGCATTATTCGTGGCGCAGCTATCAAGCGAGTTACACGCCGCGCCGCTCATCAACGCCACGTATGGGTTAAAACCCGTGTTGGCTCCCGCAGCACCTGGTGAAGTTACAGTAAAGGTAGCGCTGTTGGTTGCTCCCAAAGTGACGGAATAAATAAAATCCTTGGCGTTTCCGATTGGAGTTTGGTCTCCGCAAGTATTCACCAATTGATCCGTAGCGTTGCAAGTATTACCACCTGAGACATTACCTGTGGTAGTTATGGCGGCATTTGCGACGCAAGCTGACGCAAGAACATCGGTGCCAACGGTTAGCAATACCGCAGCAAAAATCGCCATCGTAAGTTTATTTTTCATATCAATCCTTTTTGCAGGGGGCTGTGTAACTTATTGACCAATAAAGGTCTGGCGACGGGAATCAAACTCGTCGAAATACAAATGGGTCAATGCCGTGTAATTATTGCGGAAGCCGTTGTTGGCCGCAAATTCGCCCATAGAGACCTGCTTCACACCAGACCAACCTGTATTATTTATTCCGGTCACCGTTGTAGGCCCTAGAGGAGGAGAGCCAGCAGCGGTAGTAATATCCGAAGATGCGTTTACCCAATAACTGAATGAGGCATTGCTGCCTTGAGCGATATCGAATTCGATACGATTCGCACCTGCAGCAATAGGAAGGACTACCGGTATCTGACGAAATCCGCTGCCTTGGGTGGAGTCTGCAATCGTAAAGATCACAGTTGGCGCACCAGTAGAGCCGCTTAATTGGATGGCAACTTCCTCTCCAGAAAGATTTGCGGGACTAGTGGTTGATGACGCGTTAAAAATTTTGACGCTGCGCAAAACTGAAGTTAGACCACTAATTTCAGTAGTATCAAGATAAAAGCGCGCTCGATAGCGTGGCTCATTTGCTGGAGAAGTATCAGTAACCGAGGACTTTGCAAATATTGGGGAAGATTGATTCAATGACACTTGCAATTTACAGGCGGTTGCCGGTACGCCTAGTTCGCCTGCTCCGGTGCCCAGGCCTGGAATTACATTTTGCACTCCCTGACTAACCGTATTCGATGCCCAAGCACCACCATTAGCAATGCTTGCACCGGCAGGACAAGCTGCCATTGCACTACCGACAAAACCTGCCAAGCCCAACACGGCTACCGCAAGTGATTTCATTTTGAAAGATTTCATTAATTTCTCCCGTTAAACCGTGTGGTAGCGCTTGCTCCATCGCCGGCTTGTTGCTGAAGCCATTGCCCGAACCCTTCAAAGGGTAGTCAAGTTTCCGAGCAGCGTCAACCATGTAGACGCTGCTCCTCGACACACTCCGCACTGTTCGGGATAAGAATCCCCGCACCCTGTTCGGATACTCCCTGTAAATAACGCATACTAGCGACAAAACTGGACACGGATTTTGCAACTGGCCTGCGTTGAACGCGGGGCGTGTTGCCGGAGGCCGTCGTGCTGCCAGTTTATCCTTACCATCGAGATGCAATATGCGGATAGGCCAAGGTTACGACGTTCATGCTTTCGGCCCGGGCGATCATGTGCTGCTGGGCGGCGTGCGGATAGCGTACGGGCAGGGCGTGGTTGCCCACTCCGACGGCGACGTGGTCATTCATGCCCTGTGCGATGCGTTGCTCGGAGCGCTGGCGCTTGGCGATATCGGCCAGCATTTTCCGCCGAGCGATGAACGCTGGCGCGGCGCGGACAGTCGGGTGTTTCTGCGGCATGTGGCGCAGCTGATCCATGACCAAGGCTATCGTTTGGGCAATGCCGATATAACAGTGGTGTGCGAGCGCCCGAAAATAGCGCCGCACGCGATGGCGATGCGCGGCAATCTTGCCGACGATCTGGCCTGCGATATTCAACAAGTCAGCGTCAAGGCCACTACCAGCGAAAAGCTCGGCTTTACCGGGCGCGGCGAAGGTTTGGCGGCGATGGCTGTGGTGCTGCTGCTGCCGATTTAGATTCTGACCTTGTGACACCGCTGACGGTTTATCCGAAAACAA
>JAYVTP010000010.1:0-15887 GCA_043788685.1 Pseudolysobacter sp.
TCGCGGCATCGTCGCCACGCGATGGGCAGCCGACGATCAGGCTCGGAATATCGCGCAATGCGGTGATCGAATTGTCATTGTGGAAATGCCCGCCGAAACCTTTCTGATAACCGAGCGAGGCCATACGCAACACCATCGGATTGCGATACTGGCCGTTCGAGAAAAACTGCAGCGAGCACGCTTCGCCACGAATCTGATCGCAGGCATTGTGAAAATACGCGAGGTACTGGATCTCCGGAATCGGCAACATGCCCATGTTGGCATACCCTTGCGCCATGCCGAGTATGGTCTGCTCGTCGAGCAAGGTATTGAACACGCGCCCACTCTTGAACGCCTTGTGCAACCCTTTGGTCACGGTGTACACGCCGCCCTTCGCGGCGACGTCTTCGCCGAACAGCAGCGTCTCGGGATATTTGCAGAAGATGTCAAACAGCGCGTTGTTGATCTGGATGGCTAAGTGTTTGGGCGGCTGTTTTTCGGGTAGCTTTTCCGCACTGCCGAAAATCTCCAGACGCCGTTCCGCGTAATCTGCGCGCACTGCTTCGGCCGCTACTTTTTCAGCGTGATACGGCGCGAGCGGTTCGATGATTTCAGCGAGCGAGGTGAGCTTGATGCGCTTGTCGGCATCTTCCGCGGCGGCCATGCAGCGTGCGCGCGTCGCCTCGTACAACGCCAGTAACGTGGTCTTGTCGAACAGGCCGGAGGCGAGCGCGATCTCGGCCGAACGCAGCAGCGGATCCTGCGCTTCGGCGGCGAGCAGTTCTTCGAGCGCGCGATATTCGACTTCGAAATCCGTGCCGGCATGACCCATCAAACGCGCCGTGCGCAGATGCAGAAAGGTCGGCTTGCGCGTGGTGCGGCAATGGTGCACGGCGCGCGCGACCTGTTCGTAACCTTCAGCCAAATCGAGACCGTTGGCGTAGAAATAAGCGAGATCGTTGCGATGGCGGAACGAGTTGCCGATCCAGCCGCTTGGGGTTTTGGTCGAGATGCCGATGCCGTTGTCCTCGCAGACAAACAACACCGGCGCCGGCAACTGCTGATACGCCGCCCACTGCGCCGCGTTGAACGCACCTTGCGCAGTAGAATGATTGGCCGAGGCATCGCCGAACGAGCACACAACAAGGCTGTCGTCGGGAATCGGCAACGTGTGCCCGATGCGTTTGCCTTGCGCGATCGCCAGCGCAGTGCCGAGCGCCTTGGGCAGATGCGAAGCAATGGTCGAGGTCTGTGGCAACACCCACAACGGTTTTGAACCCCACACTTTGTGCCGCCCGCCGGAGGCCGGATCATCCTTGCTCGCAGCAAAGCTCAAGGCCGAATCCATGATTGGATCGATGCCCGGCAATTTGCGAAAACGCTCGGCCATGAAACCGCCCGATCGATAATGCAGGAACGCCGGGTCGGTATGCCGCGTGAGCCGCGCGACCATCGCATTGCCTTCGTGGCCCGAGCTGCCGATGGTGTAGAACACCTTGTTCTGCACTCGCAAAACACGCGCCATCAGATCGAGATGCCGCGAAATCAACTGCGACTGGAACAGCGCAAGAAAATCCTGCGTCGTGCACAAACTGTCGGGCAGGATCGGATCGACCAACGCCGGACGCACCGATATCGCACCCGCATAATTCCTGACGAAATCGCTGAAATTCTGATCGACGACTTCGGCACGGTTGACGTTCTTGGCGCGGGCGGACATCGGTGCGGCGGATACGGACATGAGCGGGTTGACCTGGGTTGATCGATGCGCCGGTAGAAACTCCGCGCGCAGCAAGTGGCAGAAATATGGCGCCGTGACCGCGCCGTCGGCGCTATAACGGCAGCCCGGCAGAATGCGCTGGATATCCTTGAAACTCGGGCTGATACATTGCCAAGTGATACCCATCGTATTGATCCGTGCGACATCGGCGATCAGCTCGATCCGGCCATCGGCTACACCGGACTTGGCATCGTAGGTCAGCACCAAACGATCGCTGAGCAGATCGAGTCGAGTCAGACTTTGACCACGATATTCCGTCGGCGCCGACAAACCCACGTCAGCGTTGTTGTTCGGCGCCTTGCCATTGGCCATCGTGTATTCGGCGAACGCCAGCTTCGCGCTGCTGCTGGCGCGCACGAAATCATCCCGGATCATCGCCTTGCGCACGACATTCTCCGCGGAATCTTCATTCATCGCCGGGCTGCCCGCGAGCTGCGAAGTTTTGTAGCGGTCGAATGCGAACAATCCGAGCAGCACCGCGGCCAGCACCAGCACGAACAATCCGAGATATTTCATCGCTTGCGGCACGCCGTTCTCCGAGCAAAACGTATTATCAAAACTGCGCGATAACGATGATCGCGCGATCGTTCGGCGCCAAAATCAGAATGCATTGATACCGGTAATTTCGCGCCCCACCACAAGCTGATGGACGGTTTCGGTGCCTTCATAGGTAATCACGGATTCGAGATTCAGGCCGTGACGGATCGGACAATAATCCAGCGTGATGCCAGCACCGCCGAGAATGTCGCGTGCCTCGCGGGCGATGTCGATGGCCATGCGGCAGTTGTTCCACTTTGCCAGCGATACCTGCGTCGGCTGCATCTTGCCGGCATCTTTGAGACGCCCAAGTTGCAGTACCAGCAATTGCGCGAGCGTGATGCGCCGCGCCATGTCGGCGAGCTTGAGCTGCACCGCCTGCGTCGCACCGATCGGCTTGTTGAACAGGATGCGCGTCTTGGCGTATTCCGAGGCTTCGGTAAGGCAGGCGATGGCTGCGCCGATCGGCCCCCAAGTGATGCCGTAACGCGCTTGCGTGAGGCAGCCGAGCGGGCCTTTCAACCCCTTGACGTTGGGCAGGCGATTGGCGTCTGGCACGCGCACGTTGTCAAAGAACAATTCGGACGTGACCGACGCCCGCAGCGACATCTTGCGATGGATATCGCGGGTTGCAAAACCCTTCATGCCGCGCTCGACGATGAAGCCTTGAATGCCATCGTCAGTGCGCGCCCAGACGATCGCGATATGCGCGAGGCCGCCGTTGGTGATCCACATCTTGGCGCCGTTGATGATCCAGTCGTCGCCGTCTTTTTTCGCATGCGTTTTCATGTTGGCCGGGTCGGAGCCGCCGTGCGGTTCGGTCAGGCCAAAACAGCCAATCACCTTGCCTTGTGCCATCTGCGGCAACCAGCGTACGCGCTGTTCTTCCGAGCCGTAGGCAAAGATCGGATACATGCACAACGAGGATTGCACCGAAACAAAACTGCGAATGCCGGAATCGCCGCGTTCGAGTTCCTGGCAGATCAGGCCGTAACTCACCGCGTTCATTTCCGCGCCGCCGTACTGGCTTGGCAACGACGAACCGAGCAGACCGAGCTCGGCAATTTCGGGAATCAGATCAAGCGGGAACACGCCCTTGTCGAAGCAATCGCCGATGATCGGCAACACCCGCTCGTCGGTGAAGCGCGCCACGGTATCCTGCACCATGCGTTCGTCATCGCTAAGCATCGAACGGATATCGTAAAGATCGACGGGATTGAGATTGAGGCGACCGGAATCGGCCATGGCGGCATGCTCGGATAGTGAAGGGAAGCACAATAGTTTAGCCGGGACGCGGCCTTGCGTCACGCCGGCGTATTGGTGACGGTTTCATGCTCCGGGCAGGAACCAGTAATCTAAGAGCTCGTCATCCCAGCGCAGGCTGAAATCCATGTTGGCTTCGCACGCACAATCAACATGGATTCCAGCCTGCGCTTGAATGACAGCTCGTTCTTATCGCGACCGAATCTTCGCCGAAATCCGCCGCGCACGCAGTTTCTCTATAATCAGCGCTGCTTCTCAAAACCTGCCGCCACCATGCGTGTGCCCGTACTGACCTATCACGGCGTGAATGTCGCCGGTGATAATTACCTCGGCAACGACCACGTTGCGCTTGCGGTCGACCTGCGCCTTGTCAGCGATGTGGGCTTGCGTATCGTGCCGCTACATTGGGTCGTGCAGCAGCTGCTCGGCCTCGCCGAACGCGATCTTGATCGCTGTATCGCCCTCAGCTGCGACGATGGCAGCGATTACGATTATTTCGATCTCGATTATCCGCCGCACGGTCGGCAGCGCAGCTTCTTCAATACACTGCTGGATTTTCGTCGCGAGCATGGCGTCGCCGCCCAGCCCGATCTGCATCTCACCAGCTTTGTGATCGCCTCGCCCGACGCGCGACGCGAGATGGATCAGCGCTGCCTGTTCGGGCGCGATGCGTTACGCAGCAACTGGTGGCGCGCGGCGCAGGCGTCCGGGCTGGTGTCGATCGAGAACCACAGCTGGGATCACAATCATCCCGAGCTCAGCGGCAATGGGCCGCATGGCATGCCGCGCGGATCGTTTCTCGACGTGAATAATCATGCCCGCGCCGCTGCGGAAATTACTGCGGCGGCGCGCTATATCGATGGCGTGATCGCGCCGCAACGTTGCAGTCTGTTCTGCTATCCGTTCAGTCATGTCAGCGAGTATCTGCGCAGCGAGTATCTGCCGAATCATCAGGCCGAACACGGCATGCTCTCAGCATTCGGCGACGGCGCCACGCCGATTACTCTGGATAGCGATCGCTGGAATCTGCCGCGCTACATCTGCGGTTACCATTGGAAATCCCCGGATGAACTCGGCGACTTGTTGCGCGCGGGAACATGATCATCTGTGCCGAGATGAAAATTTCCGCGCACTCGCGCAGGCAAGTCAATTCGCGATAAGTCGCGAGATCAAAACGGACCGACGGCGTTGGCCTGCGCGAGCAATTCTGCCCGCCGATCAGGCGCAAGTTCGCGAGTCCAGTACACCAGCAAATGCTTGTGCTCGGTCTTGCTGAAACCCACCGCCAGATCGACACGCTCGGCCAGACCATCGCCGCAATAACCGAAGATTGCGGCGTAACGCAGCGCAAAATGTTTTACCGCGTAATCGAGTGTGTACTGATAAACCCCGCCAACCGTGCGCAGAGCATCGCGTTGTTCCGTACTCAAACGACGCAAGATCCGATCGTCAGTACACGCACCACCACCGAGCAGTATCTCGCCCGCATTACTGAAATGCGCATAACACAGTGGCACAAAAGCGCCGTCATCGCGACGCCAGAACGCCACAATGTGATGCGGAAAATCCGGTACAGTCTGTTTGTAGCGGCGCTGAAAAATCGACTCGACAAACGCCGGGCCGTGATCGACCTCGGTGACAATGATGAAATCTTCGACTCGCATTTTCATGCTGGCGGTCTATGAAGAATTGGCAAATTCATTTCGACACGTGGTTGCGCACGCCGTGCGGCACATGCCCGGTGGCGACGTGCTGGCGCGCGGATTCGACGTTGGCGTGCGAATCGTCGAAAAAAATATCGGCACCGAACGCCTGCAGGAACGGACCTTTTTCGCGACCGCCGAGAAACAATGCCTCGTCCAGCCGCACGCCCCACTCGCGCAACGTCAGGATCACACGTTTGTGCGCGGGCGCCGAACGCGCCGTGACCAGCGCCGTGCGAATCGGCGAATCTGCAAGCGGAAATGCCGACTGGATGCGATGCATCGCGATCAGAAATTCGCGAAACGGCCCGACCGGCAACGGCAATGCGGCATTCTCGTTTTCGTAACGGCTGAATGCTTCGAGACCTTGCTCGAACGAAACACGCTCCGACTCATCACCAAAAATGACTGCGTCGCCATCGAACGCGATACGCAATTGATCGGAGTGGGTTTGCGGCGCTTTCGACGGCAGAATGGTCGCGGCCGCGACGCCGGCATGCAACGCCTGCGCTACATCTTCGGCATTCGAAGACAGGAAAAGATTCGCGCCGAACGGCTGCGCATACGGATGCGTCGGCGCGCCATTGGTGAAAGCGGCGCGCGTGATTTCCAGACCGTAATGTTCGATCGCATTGAAGATGCGCAGACCGGTATCGCTGGAGTTGCGCGACAACAGAATCACTTCGACGCGCGGCATCGCGGGTGCGAGCTGGTTCAGCCGCAGCAGTTTTTGTACCAGCGGAAACGCGATGCCCGGCGCGAGCAATTCGTCCTCGCGTTGGCGCTGATCGCGCGCATAGGCTTCCAGGCCTTCGCGCTCGAACAGATCGTGGCTGGCGCTCAGATCGAATAACGCGCGCGACGAAATCGCGACGACCAGCTTCTGGCTCGAATCGTCAGAAGCCTGATCGCCGACATTTTCTCTACCGGGCACAATCGACACGTTATCGGGTTCCATGATCGATCAATTCGACACACATGTTTTTACGCATTACGAAAGTCATCAAAAACGTGTGCATGCATTCTATTGTTCGCATCGCTGCCGAAGCCATCCTTGAAAATCTTTTCGGCAACCTTGAAAGCCGCATAAACGTCTATACGGCCAGAACCCTGCACCGGATTCGGGAACGTGGTTGAAGGGATACTGCCGCAACTCTGGGTTCCCGCGTTGATATGCACGGCCGTCGCGCGCAGCAGATTGGCAACCTGATCGGGATGGCCCTTCAACGCCGGATTGGTCGACATCAAAAGTGCTGCGGCACCCGCGACATGCGGCGTGGCCATGCTCGTGCCGCTCAATGTCGCATACGTGCTGACCGACGTGCTGTAGGAAGACCGCACGCTGGAACCCGGTGCAGCCGCATCCGGCAGAACGCGCGATGCGCCTGCTACCGGGCCACGACTGGAAAAACTTGAAATCGCATTCGCCGAAGTTTCCGTCTGAATGCTGGAAGCCACCACGAAAGCGCTGTCGTAAATCGCTGGAGCATCGAAAATCGTGGCACAACCGCTGCTGCTGGCACTGCCATCGTTGCCGGCCGCTGCGGCAAAAAAGATTCCGGCAGTGACGACATTATTGACCGCAGCGAGTAGTTCCTGGCCGGTGTTGCAGCCTTCCGAAGCATCACATCCCCATGAGTTGCTGATCACATCCGGCGCCAGATCCGGCTGCGGATTTTGTCCGCTCGAATCGGTCGGCGCGATCATCCATTGCATGCATTCGATATACCGCGCCGGAGTGCCGACGCCGGCATCCATGTTACGGCAGCCGATCCATCGTGCGCCCGGTGCGACGCCGGTTTGATTGCCTGCGCCATCGTCGCCGAGCATCGTGCCGACCGTGTGCGTGCCGTGACCATTGTCATCGCAGGGGGCTGGCGAATCGGCCGCGCAGCTTGCGTTGACGACGTGAATGGCATCGTGCCAGTTGTAGTTGTGGTTTGCCGTTGTGCCATCCCAGCCACGATATTTGGCCTTAAGTGCGTTGTGATCCCAGCGATAACCCGTGTCTTCGCCTGCAATCACCACACCCTGCCCGGTAATGCCGGCAGACCAGACCGATGGTGCATTGATCTTGGCCACACCCCACTCGACCGTTTCGACAAAGGCCGGTGACTCGGCTGACGCAAAAACCTGCTGCGGCTGCGGCAGGCGATTTGCAAAGGCGGTATTCGGGTTCAATGCGGATACATCGACGCGTTCGGCCAGTGCTTCGAGCGTCGCTGCATCGGTGCGCAACCACAGCGTGTTGGTAATCCAGAACGCACGATATTCAATGTGCCGACTGTCCAGCCACGCGCGCAGCGGCGCTTGATCGTCTTGCGCCGTTCCCTGCAACATCGCTATCCAGGCACGCCGTCGCGCGAGATAATTCTGGCTCGGATCGAGTAATACCACATTGGCCGTTGCAGTAAATTGAACCAGCGTTTCGATGGCGGCGTCGTGACGTTGCATGGCTTGCAAAACCCGTGGATGCACCTTGTTTTGTGCCAGGGGCGAGAGTGCTGCGTGGACATGCGATGCAAGCATGAACATCATGATCGCAAGCAGGATTTTTCCGCCAGAAATTTGCCGTGATTTCATCGAGGATTTTTCGCGTCAGGTTTGGAGTGAATGATTTGGCGTCGCAGGAATGAATTATCGCGCAACAACTAAAGCTCGAACTGTTCATTGAGAATGCGATCTTCGAGATTGTGCTCGGGATCGAACAGCAACGTGACGTTTTGGTCGACCGCGGCGCGCACGGTGATCTCGATCACATCACGCGCTTCGCTCGAATCTGCTGTTGCGCTGACCGGACGTTTGTACGGATCGAGCACTTCGAATTTGACTTCGGTCTCCGCGCGCAGGATCGCACCACGCCAGCGGCGCGGGCGAAACGGACTGATCGGTGTGAGTGCGAGCACGTTGGAATCCAGCGGCAGAATCGGGCCGTGTGCGGACAGATTGTAGGCCGTGCTACCGGCAGGTGTGGAAACCAGGATGCCATCGCAAACCAGCTCGGGCAGCTTGACGATGCCATTCAGCGACACGCGGATATGCGCGGCCTGTTTGGTCTGCCGCAATAAAGACACTTCGTTGAATGCCAGCGAAGTCATGCTCGTGCCGGCCTCGGTCAGCGTGCGCATCAGCAGCGGCCGCAGGATTGCCGCCTGCGCATTGTCCAGCCGCGCGAGTAAATTTTCGGGCTGATACTGATTCATCAAAAACCCGACCGCTCCGAGTTTCATGCCGTACACCGGCACGCCGAACTCGAGGTTGCGATGCAATGCGCGCAGCATGAAACCATCACCGCCAAGTGCCACGATCACGCTGGCCTGGGCCGGCGGTACGTCTTCATAACGCCGCCGCATTTCGAGCAGCGCCGCTTGCGCTTCCTCGGTATTGCTGGCGACAAAAGCGATACGCTGATCGGTCACTCGCAGTCCCATCCGTCGCTTGGAAAAAGGTGCATGCGCGTGCAATTGCGACGCGCATTGTTTGAAGGATCATACGGTAGCACTGTGAAGCGGGAAACGAAAAGTAGCGGCAGGCTTTGGGCGGGACGATCTTTTCTTCGCGGAAAGGAGTTCGTCATCCCAGCGCAGGCTGGGATCCAGCTCTCTTTTCAGGCGCCACAAGAACCGGATCCCAGCCTGCGCTGGGATGACGGCTCTTTTATATTCCCAGTTCGCAGCAACAGCTACGCCGGGCGTGCGCCGGCCTGCACGAGCTGCGCAAGGCGGCGCACCGCGACCGATACGATTGGATAATCAGTCACCACTTGCGTGCGCATGTCGGCGAACATGCCGAGCGTGTATTTGAGCGCAGGATCATCGCGATTGAGCCATGCACCGACGATTTCATCACCCTTGCCGTCATCGCCCTGCTCCAGCACTTGCGCGGTCAAGGCGCGATGCTGGGTGTAAAGTTCGTCGCGCAGCGAACCGCGTGCATGTGCGTGCCAGCGCGATTCGACCGGCAACTCCTCGATCTTGCCCATGAGCCACGACAAATGCAGCGCCTCGCCCAACGCAAAGTATACTTCTGCGGCGCGCTCGACTTTGAGGTCATGCTCGGCGGCGACATGGATGATGTCCAGACCCGAGCCTGGCGTGCGCAGCACGGCCAGATCGGCCGCCAGCGCAGCGGGAAATCCCGACTCGATCCAGCGTTGCTTGTCCGCATCGAAACGGCTGCGCTCACGCGGCGTGATCGACTCGGCAAGATGCAGGCGCAACTCGCGCATGCCCGGATGGTAGCGTGCGACCGCCGCGGCGATATCCAGCGTCACCTCGGAATGATTGAGCAACCAACGCGTCGAGTTGCGCAAGGCCGCCCAGATCACCAGCAATGCGTCGATCTGGGCGTGATCGTTGATCTTGCCATCGAGTGCCTCGATGCCGGCCCACATCTCGCGCGCATCGAATACTTCGCGTGCAATATTGAATGCGCGCGCCACTTGCGCCGGCGTTTTGCCGGTGTCTTCGCCCATGCGCAGCACAAACGTCGCGCCCATGCGATTGACCATCGAATTGGTCACTGCGGTAGCGATGATTTCGCGCTTGAGGCGATGCCGCTCCATGTGTTCGGCGTATTTTTTCTGCAGCGGCTCGGGAAAATAACGACGCAATTCCTTCGACAAAAACGCATCTTCCGGCACATCGGAATCGAGCAATTGCTGGAACAATACAATCTTCGAATACGACAACAGAATCGCCAGTTCCGGACGCGTGAGACCGAGTCCGCGCGCACGACGTTCGGCGATCTCGGCATCACTCGGCAGGAATTCGATTTGCCGATCGAGCAGACCTTCGGCCTCGAGTGTGCGGATGAAATGCTGCTTGGCGCCGATACGCGAAACCGACATGCGTTCCATCAGGCTGATCGCCTGATTCTGGCGATAGTTGTCGAGCAACACGAGGCGTTCGACTTCGTCGGTCATCGCCGCGAGTTGCACGTTACGCGCGGGCAAGGTCAGCTCGCCACGCGCGACCGCATCGTTCAGCAGAATCTTGATGTTGACTTCATGATCCGAGGTATCGACACCGGCCGAGTTGTCGATGAAATCCGTGTTGAGCAGCACGCCTGCTTGCAGCGCGGCCTCAATGCGACCGCGTTGCGTCATGCCGAGATTGCCGCCTTCGCCAATGATCTTGCAGCGCAAATCGCGACCGTTCAGGCGGATCGAATTGTTCGCGCGATCGCCCGCATCGGCGTTGGTTTCGCTTTCGGCTTTCACGTACGTGCCGATGCCGCCATTCCACAACAGGTCGACCGGTGATTGCAGAATCGCGCGCAACAAATCGTTCGGCGGCAACGCCGACACTTCGGCGGCGATGCCGAGTGCTTGGCGCACTTGCGGCGATAGCGGAATGGTTTTGGCGCTACGCGGATAAATGCCGCCGCCATCGGAAATCAATGACGCATCGTAGTCGGCCCAGCTCGAGCGCGGCAGCTTGAACATGCGCTCGCGCTCGATGAAGGATCTTGCCGCATCGGGATTCGCGTCGAGGAAAATATGGCGGTGATCGAACGCCGCAAGCAGACGCGTATGTTTCGACAGCAGCATGCCGTTGCCAAACACATCGCCGGACATGTCGCCGATGCCGACGCAGGTGAAGTCTTCGGTCTGGCAATCGCGACCGAGCGCGCGGAAGTGGCGCTTGACCGACTCCCAGCCGCCTTTCGCGGTGATGCCCATGCCTTTATGGTCGTAACCGACCGAGCCGCCCGAGGCGAACGCGTCGCTAAGCCAATAACCGTGCTCGGCGGAAATCGCGTTGGCGATATCGGAAAAAGTTGCGGTGCCCTTGTCGGCGGCAACGACCAGATACGGATCGTCATCGTCGTGCCGCACGACATTCTGCGGATGCACGATCTTGCCTTCGACGATGTTGTCGGTGATGTCGAGCAGGCCGTTGATGAACAGGCGATAGCACGCGATGCCTTCGGCCAGTTGCGCATCGCGATCGCCACCGACCGGCGCACGCTTGACGAAAAATCCGCCCTTCGATCCGACTGGCACGATGACCGTGTTCTTGACCATCTGCGCCTTGACCAGGCCGAGCACTTCGGTGCGGAAATCCTCGCGCCGATCCGACCAGCGCAAGCCGCCGCGCGCGACTGGACCGAAACGCAGATGCACGCCCTCGACACGCGGTGCATAGACGAAAATTTCGCGATACGGTTTGGGTTTCGGCAAATCCGGCACACGCGCCGGATCGAACTTGTAGCTGATGTATTCCTTCGGCTTGCCGTTGACCGGCTGGTAATAATTGGTGCGCAAGGTGGCGTTGATGACACCAAGATAACTGCGCAGGATGCGATCTTCATCGAGGCTGGCGACGCGATCGAGCAACACCTTGATCGCCGCGACGATGGTTTCAGTCTGCGTCTGGCGCGGTTCGCTACGCAGGTTCAGCAGCGAATCGACAAACGTCGGCGTGGTCTTGGCAACGTCGAGATCGAGCAGGCTCTTGAGTTCGCTGGCGAGGCGTTTTTTCGCATACTCGAGCGCGGTCTTGCCGATGTTTTCGCGCTGCGGATCGAACTTCGCCTCGAACAATTCCACCAGCAATCCGGCAATCAGCGGATAACTCGACAGCGTTTCTTCCATGTAGGTTTGCGAGAACGGCACGCCGGTCTGCAGCAGATATTTGCAATAGCTGCGCAGCACCGACACCTGGCGCCAATCCATTTGCGCATTGAGGATCAGGCGATTGAAACCATCGTTCTCGGCCTGGCCGCGCCAGATGCGCTCGAACGCATTCTGGAATGCATCGCGCACTTGATCGAGATCGATTTCCAGGCTGCGCGCGGTTTGCACTTCGAAATCCTGGATCGTGATGCGCGATTCGCCGACGAGCATTTCGTACGGATGCTCGGAAAGAATCTTCAGACCCATGTTTTCCATCATCGGCAACGCATCCGATAACGTGATGGGCGCGCCGCAACGGAACAGCTTGAAGCGCAACGCGTCGCCTTTCTTGCGCGAGCGATACAGCGACAGACGAATATCTTCGCTACCGGAAAGACTCGCGGCAGTCTCGACATCGGCCGCGGCGATATGTGCGGTGACTTCCTCGATATAACCCGCGGGCAACGCACGGCCATAACGATTGGCGAGTTTCAGGCCTTTTTCTTCGCCGTGTTTCTGCACGAGTTGATCGCGCAAATCATCGTGCCAGTTGCGCACGATTTGCGTGATGCGCGCTTCGAGGTCGGCGGTTTCGTACTGCGGCTGGTCGCCGGGCTTCGGGCGGATGATCAGATGCAATCGGGCCAATGCCGATTCGCCGATCTGGATCGCCGAATCGATGCGTTCGCCGTGGAAAGTGCGCTTCAGCAGAGTCTCGATACGCTCGCGCACGTCGCTGGAAAAACGGTCACGCGGGATGAATACGAGGCACGAGAAAAACCGCCCGTACTTGTCGCGGCGCACGAACAATCGCGTGCGTGGGCGTTCGGACAACGCGAGGATTCCCATCGCGGTGTCGAACAATTCTTCTTCGCTGGACTGGAACAGTTCGTCGTGCGGCAACGTCTCGATGATGTGACGCAACGACTTGCCCGAATGCGAATCGCGACGCAAACCCGAACGCGTCATTACCGCTTCGTATTTGCCGCGCATCAACGGCACCTGCCACGGCGCCTGCGCATACGCGCCGGACGTGTACAAGCCGAGAAAACGCTGCTCGGTCACGGCCACGCCATCGGCATCAAAACCCAGCACGCCGATGTAGTCCATGTAGCCCGGACGATGCACGCTGGAGCGCGCGTTGGTCTTGGTCAGGATGATCGCGTCGGGCGCACCGGATTGCGGCATGTGCCGCGCCGCCATGGTCTTGACCGAGCGCGGCGCCACCGAACGTTCGGCGCCGCGCAGGATGCCGAGACCGGAACCCGGCACCGCGCATAAAACCTCGTCGTCGCCCTGTTTGGTCACCGCATATTCGCGATAACCGAGAAAGGTGAAATGGTCTTGCGTGAGCCAACGCAGGAATTCCTGGCCTTCTTCGGGATGTGCGGTTTCGATGCCGGGTTTGCGCTTGCCGAAATCCTCGACGATCCCTAGCATCTTGTCGCGGATCGATTTCCAGTCGGTCACGCACGCACGTACATCTTCCAGTGCCGCAAGGGCATTGTTCTTGAGCTTGACCAGCGTCTCGGGTTCGGCGCTGCGATCAACCTCGAAATGCATGACCGATTCGAGCTGGCCGCGACCGATGCCTTCGGCCGACAATGTGAGCAAATGACCGCCCGCATCACGCTCGATCGCAAACAGCGGATGGATCACGCCATGCGCGCTGCGCTCGGCCTGATTGATCGCCATGCTGACCGAATCGACCAGGAACGGCATGTCATCGGTGACGATTTCGATCACGGTGTGCGGACAAGTCCAGCCCTGTTCGTCCGTGCTCGGATTGAAGACGCGAATGCTCGGCTGGCCGATCTTGCGCAAGCGCAGGAAATCCAGTAGCCCCAGCACCAGCTCAGCCCAGTCATTCGGCGTGCGCGCCGCGACATCTTCCTGCGGAATGCGCTTGAAAAACTGCGTGACAAAAATCTGCGCTTCGGCAAAACGCGGCGCACTCAGGCGAGTTTTCAGCAACTCAAGTACCACCTCGACGCGCATCGCGGAGGTCGTGGTATCGATCGATTTTGTGCTCATGATTTCCCAGGCAAGCGGGTAACAAAAGGGTGCCAAGGATACCGCCAGCGTATGACCGGAATCTACGCCGCGGCCCTGACAAAAACGCTGAATGCAGTCGATTTGTTCGAGTCACATTCAGCGCGGAGCGATGCCGCTGTCGCACTGAGCGACAATAGCGGCATGCATTTTCGCGTTATCTCAACGCAGACCGGTTTCGTTGCGCGCGATCACGAGGCGCTGAATTTCGCTGGTGCCTTCGTAGATTTCGGTGATCTTGGCGTCGCGGAAATAACGTTCGAGCGGCATCTCCTTCGAATAACCCATGCCACCATGTATCTGTACCGCCTGATGCGTGATCCACATCGCGGCTTCGGATGAAACCAGCTTGGCGCACGCCGCTTCCGTGCCGAAACGACCGCCATTTTTTTCCGTCTCGCCCTTGGCGAACGCCGCGCGCAAGGTCAGCAAGGTCGATGCTTCGAGTTTGCATTTCATGTCGGCGATTTTCGACTGAGTCATCTGGAACGAACCAATCGGCACGCCGAACGCCTTGCGCTCCTTCACGTAATCCAGGGTCGCTTCATACGCGGCGCGCGCAATGCCGATCGCTTGCGAAGCAATGCCGATGCGCCCCGCATCGAGCACGCCCATCGCGATCTTGAAACCCTCGCCTTCGGCGCCCAACACTTCATCAGCGCTAGCGTGGTAGTCAGCGAATTCGATCTCGCACGTCGCCGACGCACGGATGCCGAGTTTCGGTTCGGTCTTGCCGCGATGAAATCCGGCCTTGGCGGTGTCGACCAGAAACGCGGTGATACCCTTCGCGCCCTTGCTGGCGTCGCTCATCGCAAACAGCACGATGTATTTGGCGACCGGACCGGAGGTGATCCAGCTTTTTTTACCGTTGATCATAAAGCTGCCATCGGCCTGCCTGACCGCACGGCAACGCATTGCGGTGGCATCTGAACCCGACTGCGGCTCGGTCAGCGCAAACGCACCGATGTCGCGGCCTTCCGCGATCGCACGCACGTATTTCTGCTTCTGCGCCTCGCTGCCGAACTTCAGGATGCCGTTGCAGTACAGCGAATTATTGACCGACATGATCACCGAATGCGCGCCATCGGCCGCGGCGATTTCGATCATCGCGAGCACATAAGCGATCGGATCCATACCCGCGCCGCCGTATTCGGTCGGCACCTCGATGCCCATCAAGCCGAGCTGGCCCATCTCGCGGATATTCTCCAGCGGAAACTCGCCGGATGCATCGAAATCGGCGGCGACGGGCGCAATGCGTTTCTGCGCAAAATCGCGCGCGACGGTCTGGATCGAAAGCTGGTCTTCTGTGTAACGGAAATCCATGAGTGCTCCTGGATGGTGCGCCGTTCGCGCTGCTGCGCTGCGGGCTGCCGACGTTGCTGAAAGAAGCTTATTGTAACGTTTTCGCTGGTTGTACGGGCATCGCATGTGAGCGATGCTGCGCGATCAGCCACGGGAACAGTCTCTCGTCGGCGTAAACGCGATCCCAGATATTGTGGCCATCGTCACCGTACTCGGTGTAGCCCGGATGGCCGCCAAGATCGAGCAACGTCGTGACCAGCCAGCGCGGACCGAAACGATCGCTGCGGCCGCCGTCGCCGTAACGCCGATCGGTGGCGTGATCGTTGATGCCGTGAAAAATCCACAGCGGGATATGCACGATTCGATCGAGTCCCTCAAATGCGCTGCCGCCGCTGATCGGCACGCCTGCGGCAAAAACATCGGGATAGGCCTTGAAGGTATCCCACACCGCTGAGCCGCCGGTGGACAGGCCAGTCAGGTAAATGCGATCCGCATCGATGCTGAATTCGGCTTGTACTTTCGCCACGACCGCGATGATTTCGTCGGGATTCCAGCGCTCGGTGCGACTCTGCGGCGCTAACAGAAAAACCGGCTGGCGCGCGAGATGCTCCGGGCTCAGAAAATTGGCGAACAGACTGCCAGTATTCTGCGT
>JAYVTP010000011.1:0-4599 GCA_043788685.1 Pseudolysobacter sp.
GCGATTGCGCGCGTTAGCGTCGATTCGATCCGACATCATACTGATGACGCACTTCGCCGCATCCGATGAATTCGACAAGCAACTCACTGCTGCACAAATTGCCGTTTTCGATGCGGCAGTGAGTGATCTTCCGGGCGAACATTCGCTCGCCAATTCGGCCGCAGTACTCGGCTGGCCTGCCGCGCGCGGACAGTGGCTGCGCACCGGCGGCCTGTTGTACGGCTTGTCGGTGGTCGACGGCAAAACCGGCGCGAATTTCGGCTTCCATCCGGCAATGACTTTGTCGAGCAAACTCATCGCCGTGAACGATGTGCGCAAGGGCGAACACGTCGGTTACGCCGCGACCTGGCAATGCCCTGAAGATATGCGTATCGGCGTCGCTGCGATCGGCTATGGCGACGGTTATCCGCGCAGCGCTGAATCTGGCACGCCGGTACTCGTGAACGGCCAACGTGCCGCACTCGTCGGGCGCGTATCGATGGATCTGATCACGATCGATTTGCGCAACGTGCCGAACGCGCGCGTCGGCGATTCGGTAGTGCTGTGGGGGCGCGGCTTGCCGGTCGAAGAAGTCGCCACACACGCCGGCACGATTTCCTACGATCTCACCTGCGGCATGACCAAGCGTGTGTTGTTTGTCGAGGATGAAGGCTGATACTGCGTCGGGAGGTTGATCTCCTAATTGCAGTTTGGCGCTTGTGTGGATGCCTTGGTTTTCTGCTTACCTCGATGCAACGCTTGCCGCCATCGCGCAGCAGCGAAAATATCCGATCGCCGACGCTTCTTGCGTTGAGTTGTCGAAAGCAACCACGGTTGCCCATCGGGGAGTCCGCTCATGAATCGTTTTCACAATTCTGTTTTGTCCTGGCTCTGTTGCTAGCAGTCCGCATTAATCCTCTGAACAAGTAAGTTTCGCTCGAGAGACATTTCGGCGCGCCGAAAACCTGTTCGCATGCAACGCTAATCTGCATTCCAGCATCCCCCATGTTCCTCGATACAAACGGGCCTGACAATTGCTGGGTTGGATCGCACTCGCGGAAATGATGGACAAGGAGGTCGCTGCACATGATCAACGTGCTGCACGTGATTGCAGAGACCGGTAGGTGATAGTGCTGGCGGCACGGTATGGTGCCCCGCTTTTGAGTTGTTCATCGACGATTGCCCACCCGCAAGCTGACGCAATGCCAGATATCGAATATCGCCGTCCAAATATCATCCAGATGCACCCAACACCTGCATGCTCCCTGCACGAAATGACGAGGCTGAAAAAATCTACTGGCTGCTTGTGTCCACGCAACGTTGGAGATCGAAAAGTGCGAAAAGCAGCGCTTGATCGCCAGGTAGCAGCGCGGTACTTGAAGATGTGCATCCCTCGGACGGGAACGCCAAATTTGTAGAAGACGCATCCTGCGATGCATGCATGTCCGTGAAGAGAACCCGGCCAGAACGTGAAGCGAGGGCGGACTCCAGCGGGGTTGTGAACGTCAGGTATTGCACGCTGGGGCTTCCATTGGCTGTCGTAGCTAGATAAATCCATTTGTTCGCTAGAGTTTCGTCGAGAGCAATCAATGTCTGCTTTGTCTGGATCAGCGCGATCTGGCCCGACGTCGGGCTTGCGCCGACATTCGAAAGCCACGCCTGAAATATGGCGCCTTGATCGAATGCGCCGTTCACCTGGGCGGAGACATTGTTGAGGCCTGAAAGATTATTGTTCCATGTCGCGACCGTACTCCACGTTGTTTCGGCTTGCAGCCAGTAGTTTTGAAAGTGCGATAGATAGACGCGCCCGCCAGCGTCTGCATGCGCTTTCACAGCGTCAAGCGAACTCTGCGGCTTTTCATCCACCACTTGAGTGCCCTCGCATGCAAACATCACCTGGTCATACACATTTAGCGCGGTGGAGCTGCTCCACAAGGTTGTTGCGGATGGGAACGATGCACCTCCGTTAGCAGTGTCGAATTTGGCGGTCCCGGATTGACCGGCATACAAGTTGATGCGACCACTGCCCGAGTTCGTCGTAAACTCAGTATCGGCAACGCCGGTCTTTCTGATAAGGCATTCAAGCGCTTCGCCGCCGCCGGTCGTAATCGCAATGTGCGGTATGTCGCCCTCGGAATGATTTCGCGGCAAGCGGGTCTGATTAGCGGCAAGCGCGGTGTCGACGCAGCTCGGCGTCGAGGCCACCTGGATTTGACGACGCCACTTACCTGCCACGATGACCAGCGGCATATTCGTCGTCGCCGGCACGTTCTTCAGCGTAAAATTGCCGTGGGCATCACTGAGCGTGGCGACCAATGGGTGACCCGAGGCTGCAACCTCACATCGATTGTTTCCCACGCCCGTTGTCAGACTGCCAACGGATGCGTTTGGCACATACACCTCGACGTTCGGCAACGGCAGTGTGCCATTCGGTGCGAATACCGTGCCGCTGACCGATGTAGTCGCTCCTGGCGTTGCACAACGTACCTGAGCGCATTGAAGGCCCGAACACAGCTCGAATTCGCTGGCGAAAATCGAATCAGGAAACGCATCACTTGCCAAAAGCAAGCGCGAGTGAGTCAGGGCGAGCAGCGCGGACACAGCGAAAATTCTTAGAGAATCTGTGAGTCCATCAGGTTGCGACATATCGGCTCCCTTCAAATAGATTGAACTGCCCCAGGCTGATCGGAGGCCATAGGATGTGAGTCATGCCGCCATCGGCGGCTCCCGCTACTGCTGATAGTAGCCGCTTCGGCTTTTGCTGGTGGTTGATGTCCGATCAAGGAGAGCAGCTGACGACGACTATACCCGTTTACCCACGCCAGCATCGCCCAGGTGCTGTCAGGAAGCGGCGGTGGATCTCAGCTTACGTGACGCGCTGGCCTATACTTGGCGCATGGCCAAAGACAAAACGGTTTACGTGTGCAAGGAATGCGGTGCCGAGCACAACAAGTGGCAGGGGCAGTGCGAGGCGTGCGGCTTGTGGAATACGCTGACTGAATTTGTCGTGACGGCCTCGCGGCCTGGCCCGGCACCGCGTGTTGCGGGATATTCCGGTAGCGCTGCCGGCGCGCCGCAAATCACCGAGCTCTCTGAAGTCGCGCACAGCGAAGAAGTGCGCACGCAAGTGGGCATCGGCGAGCTCGATCGTGTGCTCGGCGGTGGCTTGGTCGAAGGCTCGGTGGTGTTGATCGGCGGCGATCCGGGCATCGGCAAATCGACCTTGCTGTTGCAGATGCTTGGCGCGCTAGGCGCACGCATGCGCGGTTTGTACGTGACCGGCGAAGAGTCGCTCGGACAAGTTGCGGCGCGTGCGCAACGTCTCGGTCTGCCGCTGGAACCACTGCGCTGCCTGACCGAAACTTGCGTCGAAAAAATTCTCGGACTCGCGGCGAAAGACAAACCGCAGATCATGATCATCGATTCGATCCAGACGATCTGGACCGACACCCTCACTGCTGCGCCGGGTTCGGTCAGCCAGGTGCGCGAGGCCGCCGCGCGACTCGTGCGGTTCTCCAAGGAAAGTGGCACGAGTGTGTTCCTCGTTGGTCACGTGACCAAGGAAGGCGGCATCGCCGGGCCGCGTGTGCTCGAACATATGGTCGATGCGGTGTTGTATTTTGAAGGCGAGGCCGGTAGCCGGTTTCGTGTGCTGCGCGCGTTCAAGAATCGCTTCGGCGCGGTCAATGAACTCGGCGTGTTTGGCATGTCGGAAAAGGGCTTGAAAGAGGTGCCGAATCCGTCGGCGATTTTCCTTGCCACGCACAGTGCGCCGACGCCGGGCAGTGCGGTGATGGTGACGCGCGAAGGCACACGTCCGCTGCTGGTCGAAGTGCAGGCGCTGGTCGATCAATCTTCGCTTGGCAATCCGCGTCGCGTGACGCTCGGGCTGGAGCAGAATCGCCTCGCGATGTTGCTTGCTGTGCTGCATCGCCACGGCGGTGTCGCAGTGTACGATCAGGATGTGTTCGTCAATGTTGTTGGCGGCATTCGTGTGCAGGAAACCGCCGCTGACTTGCCGGTGTTGCTGGCGGTGTTGTCGAGCTTGCGCGATCGGCCGTTGCCGGAACAGATGGTGGCGTTCGGTGAGGTGGGACTATCCGGCGAAATCCGCCCGGTGCCGAACGGCGAGGAGCGCTTGCGCGAAGCGGCGACGCACGGTTTCAAGAAGGCCATCGTGCCACGCCAGAACGCGCCGAAAAAAGGCAAGTTTGGCGATCTCGAAATTATTGCGGTGGATCGATTGAGCGAGGCGTTGGCGGCGACGCAATGAGTGGATCGGCGTTTGGTTTGTTGGGCGTCATGCAGGCGCCGACGACTGCTAACACAAGCGCGGCGTTGAATATCCAAAACGGCCAGTCCGCGCCTGACATTATCCAGTCCCATGTCTGCGCCGGGCTACAGAAATGATGCAGGTTCAACGAAAACCCGCAATCTTTCATGAAGCGCGTCGGAAAGTACGCAACGCAGAAAATCGAAACGCCGATAATCAGATAAGAATGGTAGCTGTGGATGTTGGTAAATCTCACGCTTCATTGCTCCAAAAATTCAAAGTGACGTCGCTCAAGCCACGCGCTTCAATACCACTTCCAGCACAAATTGACTGCCGAAATACGCCAG
>JAYVTP010000012.1:0-3139 GCA_043788685.1 Pseudolysobacter sp.
TGGCCGGCCTTGCCGAATGCAGCGAGATCGGCGGCGCTCGGCGTATACGCTTCGCGCGTCGCCGGATCGAGCACGCGCACGAGACGCTGCGCGAGCACGCCGACGAGGCTTGAGGACAACAGAAACGGCTCGACGCCCATGTCGCGCAAACGCGCCACCGCACCGACCGCGGAATTGGTATGCAAAGTCGATAACACCAGATGGCCGGTGAGTGATGCTTGCACCGCAATCTGCGCGGTATCGAGATCGCGGATTTCGCCGACCATCACCACATCCGGGTCCTGGCGCAGGATCGCGCGCAGGCCACGCGCAAAACTCATGTCGACGCGTGTATTGACCTGGGTCTGGCCGACGCCGTCGATGTAATACTCGATCGGATCCTCCACCGTCATGATGTTGCGGCTTTGATCGTTCAAGCGCAGCAATGACGAATACAAGGTCGTACTTTTGCCCGAACCGGTCGGGCCGGTGACGAGCAAAATGCCGTGCGGTCGTTCGATCATTTCGGCGAGCAAGCCGAGCGTATCCGGCGCCATGCCGAGTTGCGCGAGATCCAGCTTGCCGGCCTGCTTGTCGAGCAGTCGCAACACGACTCTTTCGCCATGTCCGGCAGGAATGGTCGAGACACGCACATCGACCGGACGACCGGCGATTTTCAGCGAGATACGACCATCTTGCGGCAAACGTTTTTCGGCGATGTCGAGCTTGGCCATGACCTTGATGCGACTGACCACCGGTTGCGCCACGCCTTTCTGCGGTGCGAGCACTTCGCGCAGCACACCGTCGATGCGGAAACGCACGACGAGGCGATTCTCGAACGGCTCGATATGGATATCGGACGCGCCTTCCTTGACCGCCTCGGTCAGCAGCGCGTTGATCAGGCGAATGATCGGCGCATCGTCTTCGGATTCGAGCAGATCCTGCGGCTCGGGCAGCTCGTCGGCGAGCGCCTTGAGATCGAGGTTGTCGTCGAAATCCGCGACCATTGCGCGCGCATCATCGCCCTGTTCGTACAGCGAACGCAGCAGCTTTTCAAACTCCGGCGCGTTGTGCATCTGCAATTTCAGCGGCGCGTTGAGATAACGCCGCAACTCGGCCAGCACCTCGGGTTTCACGCCGGCGCGCACGGCAACATCGGCGTGGCCTTCGCGCCAGCCGGTCAAGGTAGCGCCGTTGCGGCGCGCGAAACCGAAACTCGGCCGCGCTGGATGCGCCGTGCTCACTGGTTGCCTTTGGCCTTTTTCACTGGCTCGGCCTTGTCGTTCGAAATCGGCTGCATCAGCAGATCGTAGCTATCAGGTATTAGCGGCTGCTGGTTGCGCGGCGTGAGCGCGGCCGGGTTGTTCTGCATCTGCAATTGTTCGGTGCGGATGTAGTTATATTTTTCGCTGGACACCGCAGCTTCGGTGGCGGCATCACGCAGGATTTTCGGGTGTAGAAACACCATCAAGCTACTTTTGGTGCGCGAGTTGCTGCGCGTGCGGAACAGGTTGCCGATCACCGGAATGTCGGCCAGGCCGGGCACGCCTTGCACGCTGTCGGATGCTTGATTGTCGAGCAAGCCGCCGAGCACGAGCAGCGAATTGTCGAGGATCAAGACACTGGTCTGGATCTCGCGTTTGTTGGTCACGATATCCACCGCACCCTGCACCGGCGGTGCGATATTCGACACCTCCTGATGGATATCCAGCCGCACCGAATCGCCTTCGTTGATATGCGGCGTGACGGTCAGGGTCAAACCGACATCCTTGCGCTGGATCGTCTGGAACGGGTTGCCGATCTGCCCGGCCGTGGCACCGGGTGTACTGGCGGTGTTGGTGGTGTAATTGCCGGTAATGAACGGCACTTCCTGCGCGACCTTGATTACCGCTTCCTGGTTATCCAGCGTTAGGATCGACGGCGTCGACAGCACGTTCGACTTGGCGTCGCCCTTCAGCGCCTGGATCAGCGCGCCTAGTTGAAGGATCGGAATCTTACTGCCAGGCAATGTAACGGCGCCGCCGATATATCCAAGATTCAGCCCTTGGCCTAAACTGGAAAGGCCGCTCAACCCACCCGCTGTAACGGCGAGAATACTGTTGGCCGCAGTCGTGCCAGGCAGATTGGTGCCGCCAATGATACCCGAGGCGAGATTGCCGTCCTTGTTGGCACCCGGCGCGAACTGCCATTGCACGCCGATCTGGGTCGAGGCCTGATCGCTGACTTCGGCGATCACCGCCTCGATCAAAACCTGCGGGCGACGAATATCGAGCTGGCGGATCACCGCCTGCAGCGCGCGAAACACCGCGGGCGGTGCGCTGATGACCAGCGCATTGGTCGGCTCATGCGCCTGAATCGTGACGTTGTTCGGGCCGCCGCCCGAGGATGCTGCGGCACCCGGGGCCGCGCCCGCCGCGGCAATCGGTTTGGCAGAACCATCGCCACCGACGGTCGAGGCCACGCCCTGCAGAATCGGCACCAGATCCTTGGCGTTGGCGTAATGCAGATACACCACCTGCGTATCGCCGCCGTTGTTGAGCGGCGTGTCGAGATGCGCGATCAATGCCCGCCAGCGCAGGCGTGCATTTTTGCCGCCGGTGAGCATGATCGAATTGGTACGTTCGTCGGCGAAAATTTTTGCTTGTTCACCGCTCGCATCATTGGTTTTGTTGTCGGCGAGCTGGGTTATCGTGCGCGCGAGTTCGGCGGCGCTGGCATGCGCGAGCGGGATGACTTCGACATCGGTATCCGACACCGTATCGATGCGCTGGATGATGCCGATCAGGCGCTGCACGTTGCCGGCGCGATCCGAGATCACCAGCGAATTGCTGCTGCCGTGCGCGATCAACTGTCCGCCTTGCGGCATCAGCGGGCGTAGGATCGGCACGAGTTCGGCGGCGGATAAATGTTTGACCGTGACGACTTGAGTGACGAGCTCGTCCGGCGCATGTGCATTGCTGCCGTCGAGCGCCGCCGAGCCATCTTGTTGCGCCATCGCCTCGGGCACGATCTTGATCATGCTGCCGGAAGGAATCGCGGCAAATCCGTGCACGCGCAATACCGACAAAAACACGTCATAGATTTCATCGGGTTTCATCGGCCTTGCCGAAACCACGGTGACCTTGCCCTGCACGTTCGGCCCGAGAATGAAATTCTTGCC
>JAYVTP010000013.1:0-29044 GCA_043788685.1 Pseudolysobacter sp.
ATCCATCGCCGATCCCAAAACTGCCATGAAGGGGAGCCTCATGAGCTACCGTAAAACCATACTGTCAGCAAGCATCGTCGCAAGCCTTAGTTGTTTCACCGGATGGGCGTACGCCGATGAGGCCGCCGCAACCACCGCCGCCGCAGATAGCCGCACGCAACAGAGCGCCGACTCTCTTGAGGTGGTCGAGGTGCACGGCATTCGCGACAGCTTGAAGAAGTCGCTGGACACCAAACGCGCCGCCGACGCTGTCGTCGACGCCATCACCGCTGAGGATATCGGCAAGTTCCCGAGCACCAACGTGGCCGAAGCCATGGCGCAGATTCCGGGCGTCACGGTCGATCGTCGTTTTGGTCAGGGCGAGCGTATCAGCATCAACGGCACCGATCCGAGTTTGAACCTGAGTTTCCTCGACGGTCACCCGGTGGCGCAGTCGGCGTGGTTGTACGGCGAACAGCCGAGCCGCGGTTTCGACTACACGCTGCTGGCGCCGGAAATTCTCGGCAAGCTCGAAGTGTACAAGAGCCCGGAAGCGCGCCTGCCCGAAGGCAGCCTCGGTGGTACGGTGCTCATGCATACACGCCAGCCGCTGGATCTGAAGGCCAATACCTTCAGTGGTTCGATCGGTGAAAACTACAACGATCAGAGCGAGAGCAACAAACCGAATGCATCGTTGCTGTACAGCTGGAAAAACAGCGACAACACGTTCGGCGTGGCGGTTTCGGCACAGCACTACGAAGAGAAAGTGGATCGTCAGGGCGAGGAAGTTTTTGGCTACAGCCCGGTTTCCAGCCTCACCGCAAGCCCGTTCGTGGCAGCCGGTCTTGCCAACGGTTCGCTGCATGGCAGTGATCTGATTCCGCAGGAAATCAACGCTGCATATTTCCAGCAGAATCGCGAACGCAACAGCGGCACGATCAACCTGCAGTTCAAGCCGAACGACCAACTCGAATTCGATGTCAGCGGCCTCTATATCAAGGAAAAATTCGACAACTTCAACCAGTCGATGTACGGCTTCACCACTCAGCAACCGGGCCTGATCACGAGCCTCGGTGCGGCCAGCAACGGCATCATCAATTCCGGCCATTCGTGCGGTAACGACAATCCGGGTTGCGCCGGCGTGGTCAACACCTACCTGGACAATCAGGCACGCCATTCCACGGTCAACAGCAAGGGCATCGACCTGAAGGGAATCTACAAAGGCAGCGGCTGGGGTTTGACCGGTCAGGTCGGTATCAGCAAGTCCAGCGATGAGGACAATTCGCAGGCCTTCATCGAGCCGTACTACAACGGCGGCTACACTTGGGATCTGCACAAGGGCATCAAGTTCGACAGCCCGGCAGCAGCGGCGAACCCGGCCAACTGGCACGATGGCGATACACCCGGCAACGGCTGGGGCGGCAACTACGCCACGATTCCGGCAGAGTCGAAAGACAAATACGCGCAGATCGATTTCAGCAAGAACTTCGACGGTTTCTTCAACGAACTGCAAGTCGGCCTGCGTTATGCCGATCACACCGAAAACCGTACCGAGATCCTATTCGGCGGCGTGCGCACCGGCCCGCTCAGCACGATCGGCGCGATCGGTCTGACCGATATCCTCGGCGGCTTCCCGGGCTGGTCGAGCGATCAGCAGCACCATGTCCAGACCACCAGCGACAACGTGTTCAAATGGGTGCTCGGCAGCCCGCTGGATAGAGCACATCCCGATCCGGGTTCGACCTTGAACAACACGTTTGCGGTCGATCAGGAATCGGAAGCGGCTTACGCGCAGTTGAACTTCGGCACCGATCGTCTGCACGGTAATTTCGGCCTGCGTTTTGTGCATACCGACATCACCAGTTCGGGTTACAACTTCAGCGGCACGCCCGTGCTACCGGCACCGGCTGGCTGGTATCAGACCACCGACAACTCGCACAACAACACGCTGCCGTCGTTCAACATTGCTTACGACGCCAGCGATAGCGTGGTGTTGCGTGGTGCCGTGGCCGAAGTGATTGCGTGGGCGCCGTACAACCAGGAAGCACATTACACCTTCCTCAACGATACGACCGCCACCGGCACCGGCGGCAATCCGAATCTCGACCCGTATCGCTCGGTCAACTTCGATGCCTCGGTGGAATGGTATTTTGCCGAACAATCGGTGCTGGCAGGATCGATCTTCTACAAGGATATTCTCAACTACATCACCACCGATCCGGCCATCGAACGCCAGTACAACTCGATGCAGTCCACCAGCCCCGACACGTTCAATTCCACCTATGTCGGCAAGCTCTACAACTGCACCGCGGATGGTCAGTGCGACTACAGCATCACGCGTCCGCAAAACGGCGGTCGCGCCACGGTCAAGGGGTTCACCGTCAGCTATCAACAGCCGTTCGGCGATAGCGGATTTGGCCTCGGCGTCAACTACACCTACGCCAACGGCACGACCAAATCCGGTCAGGCGCTGCCTTACAACTCGAAGAATGCGGTCAACCTCAGCCCGTACTTCGAGAAGGGTCCGTTCAGTGCTCGTGTGACCTACGGCTGGCGCAGCAACTACCTCGCCGGTGGTTATGTCGCCGGTGCGCCGCCGGCATCGGTGGCCGACTACACCGAGCTTGATGCATCGCTCGGCTGGCGCTTCACCGATCAGCTCTCGCTCGATCTTGGCGCGTTGAACCTGCTCGATGAAAAGTACTCCGAATACCTCGGCAACAAGGCACTCATCGCTGCGCAGTACAAGACCGGCCGCCGTTACATGGCCACCCTGCACTTCCAGTTCTGATGTGTCTCGCGTAACCGGTTAGTTGTTTCGCCCTCCAGCGATTTGCGGGTCCGGACTTGTCCTGGCCCGCTTTTTTTTGGACGCTCTTTTGCGTGTTGTAAGCTGATCGTCGGCCTCGGGTGATGTCATGAAAACCAATTTTCGCAGCGTGATTTTTTTCGGCGTCGCCGCACTCGTGTTCGGTGTTATCGGTGGTTGTCAGTCGAGTCAGACGAGAACTGCATCCACGGCATCTGCGCTACCGGCGGATCCGCTGTCACTGATTCCACAACCCGCTTCACTGGCGCGTTCGCCAGGTTATTTTGAACTGCGCCAGGGCGCGTCGTTGGTTGTGGAATCGCCAACGACGGCAGGGATGCCGGAGGTAGAGCAAAGCAGGGAGCAATTGCCGAACGCACAGGCGCTCGGCGTGGCGCGTTATTTCGTCGATCTGCTGGCACGCACGCGTGGCCTGAAACTCAATCTGCAGCCGTTCGCCGGCACAAGCTCAAAGTCGCAGGCGATCAGCTTCGTGCTCGATCCGCGTATCGTCGTCGATGGCGATGAAGGTTATGAATTGATTGTCGCCGGCGATCATATTCGTCTCGCCGCACGCACGGCGCATGGCCTGTTCAACGGCAGCACAACCTTGTGGCAACTGCTCACGCTGGATGCCGGCAATACCTTGCCGATACGCGTGCCGACCCTGCGCATCGACGATGCTCCGCGCTTTGTCTGGCGCGGTCTCATGCTCGATGTTTCGCGCCACTACATGCCGCCTGCTGCGATCAAACAGATGCTCGACGCGATGGCCGTGCACAAGCTCAATGTTTTCCATTGGCACCTGACCGACGATCAGGGCTGGCGCATCGAGATCAAAAAATATCCGCGCCTGACCGACGTCGGCGCGTGGCGCATTCCGGCAGGTTCGGTCGCGGCCGCCGATATCGATCCGGCCACCCATCAACCGCGGCGCGAAGGCGGTTTTTATACGCAGGATGAAGTGCGCGAAATTGTGGCTTACGCCGCCGAACGTTTCATCACCATCGTCCCCGAAATCGAAATGCCCGGACACGCACAAGCGGCGATCGCGGCGTACCCGCAGTTCGGCTCGCGCGGCGATAATCCGGCGGTTTCATCGGACTGGGGCGTGCACACGTATCTGTACAACGTCAATGATGACACGTTTGGTTTTCTCGAAGATGTACTCAGTGAAGTGATGGCGCTTTTCCCCGGCCGTTATATCCATGTCGGCGGCGACGAAGCGGCGAAAGACCAGTGGCAGGCGTCGGCGCAAATACAGCAGCGCATGCACACGCTCGGCGTGGCGAATGAAGCAACGTTGCAAAGTTATTTCATCCAGCGCATCGAAAAATTTCTCGGCGCGCACGGCCGCAAGCTGATCGGCTGGGATGAGATTCTCGAAGGCGGCCTGCCGCCCGAAGCCACCGTGATGTCGTGGCGAGGCATGACGGGTGGCATCGAGGCCGCGAACCAGAGCCACGACGTGGTGATGGCGCCGAGTCCGGACTTGTATCTGGATCATCTGCAAAGCAGCGCGCATGACGAAACACCGGGCCGGCCAGGCCTCATCACGCTTGCCGATGTCTACAAGTTCGAGCCGGTGCCGAGCGAACTCAATTCGACTCAAGCGCAACATATCCTCGGCGCGCAAATCAATCTGTGGACCGAACATATGCGCACGCCGCAACGCGTGCAACACGCGACATTCCCGCGGCTGGCGGCGCTGGCCGAACTGACCTGGTCGTCGCATGAACGCCGTGACTGGAACAGTTTTGTCACGCGCCTGATTCCGCAGCTTGCGCGTTATCGCCGCCTCGGTATCGATTGCGCCGACAGCGCATTTGCGGTGAGCATCGATGCCGCAGCGAATGCGCAGAATGATCGTGTCGATGTCGTGCTGTCGAATCAGCTCAGCATCGGTGCGATCCGCTACACGCTGGATGCTAGCGAGCCTACCGCGCAATCAATGCGCTATGAAAAGCCGTTGCAGATCACGCTGCCACAAACCGTGCGGGCGAATACTTTTGCTGACGGTCAGGCGCTGGCGACAGCTCGCTCCCGAGTTATTGACCGCCTGTCGCTGCTGCAACGGAATAGCGACGAGCTCGCCTCGTGCAACAAAAAACTGCCACTGCGCCTCGAAGACGATGCGCCCTTGCTTGGCGAGCGCGCGGTGTTCAATGTCGATATTCTCGATGCGTGCTGGATCTACGCTAAGGCGCCGTTGAACGGCATCGCGCAGGTACAAATCAGCGTCGGCCAGATTCCGTACAACTTCCAACTGTGGCACGACAGCGACAAGATCGTCAGCCATGCGGCCGCGTCGAAACGCGAGGAATTGCAGGTTCGGCTGGATACGTGCGCCGGCGAAATTCTCGCCGCGTTGCCGCTGACACCGGCGCTGGCGCAATCCGGCCTGAGCACGTTGACGGCGAACCTGCCCGCGCGCAGCGGCACGCACGATTTGTGCCTGTTTTTCACGACGCGCGGCCACGATCCGTTGTGGGCGATCGATGCGGTGCAACTGCTGCCCGGCGCTGCGCTCGCATCACCACAATAATTTCGTATTCAGACCATAAACGCGCTCTGCGCCAGCGTTAAAACGCCGGCGCAGAATGCCGGATTTTTCGGCAGGTCTTTTGCTCGAACGCGCGGCGCGTTATCGTGGCGTCCCCGCCATCGAGTTTCGCCATGACTACCAGCAAACCGCATATCGACAACAGCAAACTCGACCGCATCGTCGCCGACGCGCGCCGCAATGCCGAGCAGCGCGATCTCGGTTATCGTGAGCAGGCGCTGAAAATGTATCCGTGGATCTGCGGCCGCTGCGCGCGCGAATTCACGCGCGTCAATCTGCAGGAGCTCACCGTGCATCATCGCAACCACGACCACGATTTCAATCCGGTCGATGGCAGCAACTGGGAATTGCTATGCGTGTATTGCCACGACAACGAGCACTCGCGTTACATCGATTTCACCGGTGACAGCGCCCAAACGCCAACGACCGCGGCGGCAACATCGAACCCGTTCGCCGATCTCAAAAACCTGCTGAAGCGCAAGGATTGATCGCGATTCCGCATCGCGCTATCGCGGCGAAATACCTTACGCCCTAGTTTTTCTCGCGCTGGTCTTCGCAGCGCTTTTCTTCGCAGCAGACTTGCGCGGCTTGAGCAAGGTACCGGTGCAATTTTTCGCGCCGCAACGGCATTCCCAGATTTTTTTCAGACGTTTTGAATGCGGTGGCGGCAGGTCGAGGCCGTAGTCGTAGGTCAGTTCTTCACCGGCACGAATCGGACGCAGGCTTTCGATCAGCACCTTATCCTTGCGCTCCTCGCCATCGATATTGACGTGCACCTGCGCCTGGCAATTCGGTGCGCAACTGTGATTGAACCAGCGCGACGAATTGCCGCCGGTATTGCCGTCGATGAGAAATTTTTCGTTCACCGAAAACAGAAACGTGTGGCCGGTTTCGCTGTTGTTGCCGTGCAGCCGTTCGGCCTGCTGCGAGGTGATCCGCTTGCCGCTGTACTCGATCAGAATTTCCTCAGCGGGGATATCGACGGCGGCAAAAACGCCTTTGCCATGAATGGATGAAGAACGCGTTAGGAATCGAGGTGACATGAATTTCCGTTGGATGTGCAGGTGAATAAAATTTTGTTGAAAACAGCCATGCCCGCATATTAATCAGTGTCGGAGTTTCTGCCAACGCATGTCGATGCGGTTTTTTTGAATCAGCGGCATGGTCATGCCACGCGTTGCACCTTTGGCGATAATCTCGTGCGGATTATTTTCTTGTTACGATATATTGTATTGTTACAGGACATTCTGCCGAATCGGCATCAATGAACCTTGCCACGACCTTGCCATATTCTCAGTGCGGACAACTCCATTGCATGATTTTGCTGATCGGTTTGATGAGCGCATGCAGCCCGACTTCCGCGCCTGATAAAACATCGACCGGCACTGGTGTCGGCGTAAGAACCGAGATCAAATGGGAGGAGCTGATGTCCGCCGATGACCAGCAAACGCGCAACGGCGCCATGGCATACAGCCTGAGCCGAATCGATCACAACAGCACCCAGCGCGCGCCACAATTCGGTTCGTTCAACACCGTTGCTGCGCTCGAATAAAAACGCATAAAGCCTGGCGGTTATATCGTGCTGGTGGAGACGGACGATATATCCGGGAAGTTTCACCTTCAATCCATCCAGCGCCGCGATCACGTTGAAGGTGCCACCTTGTTGCGGCCGCGAGAAGCCGACATGACTGACCGCGGGCAGAGTTTTTAGTGCATCCAGGTCGGCGGCCGGCATCATCTCCAGCCAATCCAGATCGAAATAACCGTCCTCATCACGCTTGCCCTTGATCGGCGGTGCGGACTCTGCCGACTTGCTCGCCACAACGGGGCTGGCTTTGACGACAGCGGCTGAATCTGGCGCCACAGGCGCTGGTGAAGCAGACGAAATCAGCGTTTCGGCATTCTTGCCGCAAGCGCACAACAGCAGCGTAGCGATCCCAATGGCAATACCAAAAACCAGCCTCAGCCGCATGCCATCGTCATACTGAAAAAGCATCGTCACGACTCAGCGCGGAAAGATCGCTTGGGTTGTCGTCCCGCTCAACTCGACACTACTCTGGCCCGCGGGCGATGCAATATTGAGCGTGATTATTTTGGTTCCGGCGTAGCGCTTGACGAGCTGAATATCGATGGTGTCGAGCTTGTCCGGCTGGCTGCATTCAAACGTGTAATCGGCATCGAAATCCGCATGTGTTTCGGCATTGCCGGCGTCATGATTGTCAGCCGCAGCGGTCGTTGCCGGCGTATCGTTGTCGAGACCTTTGCTTGCAACCTTGGCATCGATCAGGCCACACGCCGCCGCTGTCGCAGGTTGCAGCCAAAGCGATGGCGCTTTCAGATCCTTGAGCACCGCTGCGACCGTGGCACGCTCGGCGGCATCACGCGGCGCATGCTCGAATCCGAGAAGATTCGCGCCCGGCGCGTCGAGATGGATCGCCAATGTTCTGCCGTCGAGCGCGATGTCGACAATACTGGTGCCATGCACATGCGCGCCATGTTGGCGTTCGATTTGCGCCAGTGCAGGGGTGATCGACGCCAATAGCAATGCCGTCACCAGCGCACGGATACGCCGGTTTTCAAATCGTTCGGACATGAGGGGTTGTCTTCCAGAATGTATACATGGTGGGTATCGGGCGGATCGCTTCAATCCGACTATGTTACATTATAACATATGAAAACAAACAAGCCTGATCTTGTCCCCGACTTTCGTGCGACAGCCACAAAACCCAGTCGCATCTTCAATTTTCTCAATGCTGCGGGCACGTTTTTGGCCTTGGGCTGCAGCTTGCACTGCACCTTGTTGCCGGTCGCACTGGTCATGATTCCGGCATTCAGGCTGGCCTTGTCGTCGTTCCGGGATCCGCACCACGGCCTTGCCATCGGCATGTTGTCGTTGCTGCGTTGGGAGCCATATCTGCTGCTCGGATCACTGCTGCTCGCTACTACGACATCGTTGCTGCGCCGACATCGCGAATCCAGAGAGCTGCCGTGGCTGTGACTGCTGCTCGCCAGCGTTTTATTCGCGCTGGCATTGGTCGCAAGAAGCTGGACATCGCCATGGTGCCATGCCGGGTTGATGGTGCTCGGCGGTGCGGTGTTGTCGAGCGTGCACATCACGAATCTGCGTTCGATAGCGGATTCGCCAGACCAGCGACAGCAGTCATCGCGCGCAACGCTCTCTTCCTGAGTTCAAGCCAATAAACGCAGTAACTTGCTGCTGACGGGGGGCCGCAAATATTATTGCAATTCTGCTCCGAGAATTTGGTAACGCCTTGTATTTGCTCACTGGAATTGCATCAGATCAAGCGTACATTTGGCCAAAACAACGCTTGATGAGATACTGGGCGTTGGGGTTTGACTGCTTTCAAGCATCCGAGCTGCGTTTCATCGCGTAACCCGATAGGTTAACTGCTGCAAGATATTCGGCAAAAAATGTCGATCACGGAGAGCATCAGTGAAAATTTCCCGAGGCAGTTTGTTGTCGATCGCGGCAACTGATCGTGCGGCACTGATCATGCCCAAAAGAGTCCTCTGCTGCGTTGTTGTGTTATTGCTTGCGATCGCCGCACTACCGGCATCATTGCACGCGGCAACGATTACCGTGACCAGTTTTGCCGACAATATTACCGTCGACGGCGTGGTCACGCTGCGCGAAGCCATTGCATCGATAAATGCTGCAGCAAATAGCGATACCGATGTAGTGGCGGTGGGCGCGTATGGCAGTAGTGACACCATCAATTTCAACATCCCTGGCGGCAGTGTTCACAGCATTGCTCCGACCTCCGCGCTGCCATTGATTAGCAAGCCGCTGACGATCAACGGTTATACACAAGGATCATCGAGCGCGAATACGTTGGCGACCGGAGACAACGCCGCCATTAAAATTTTCCTCGACGGCGCCGCAGCGGGTGCTGGTGCCATCGGGCTGGTGCTTTCAAATCATTCCGGCTCCACCGTCAGAGGCTTGGCGATCGGCAATTTTTCCGGCTCCGGCATCGAAATCAGCAGTGGCGGCGGATCACATTTGATCAGCGGAAATTTTATCGGCATCGGCGCTGACGGCAGCAGCGCCGCCGGCAACGGTGGATCGGGAATCAAGATTATCGCAGTGCCGAACAACATCATCGGTGGCACGACCGCGGCGGCGCGCAACATCATTTCCGCCAACGGTCAGGGCAAGGTTTTCGGCGGCGTGGAAATCGACAATGCCGGCGCCAGCGGCAACGTGATCGCAGGCAACTACATCGGCGTCGATGCAACCGGTAGCGTGGCGCTGGGCAATTCGACCGCGTTCGGTTTCGGCGTGATTATCTTCAACGCCGCCAATGCCAATATCGTCGGCGGCCTCAACGCCGGCGCGGGTAATCTGATCTCGGCGAATGGTGACGGCATCTCGGTGCAAGCGGCCGATAGCAATATTCTTCAGGGCAATCTGATTGGTTTGAATGCAGCGGGAAATACCGCACTGGGCAATAATTTCAACGGCGTCACGATTACCGGCACGGCAATGGGAAACATCGTCGGCGGCACCAGCGCCAGCGCGCGGAATGTGATTTCCGGTAACAAGAACTATGGCGTGGCGCTTGGCGGATGTTTCGGCGGAACATCCGCCGTGCAGGGAAACTTCATCGGCACGGATGCCGCAGGCACGGCTCCCTTGGCAAACAGCAGCGACGGTGTGCACATATCCAGCGATCATCATGATGCGATGATCGGTGGAACGTCGGCCGGTGCCGGCAATACGATCGCATTCAACGGCGGCAGCGGTGTCAACGTTGTCACCGACAACTTCTGCGGTCAGCTGGCTATCAACAACGCGATCCTCGGCAATTCGATATTCGGCAATACCTCGCTCGGAATCGACCTGGGTACGCCCGGGGTCAATGCCAACGATCCGGGCGATACCGATAGCGGCGCCAACAATCTGCAAAATTTTCCGGTACTCACTGCGGCGACCAGCGCTGCGGGTTCGATCTCAGTGACGGGCAGCTTGAACAGCGCCGCAAACACGAATTTTCGCGTGGAGTTTTTTGTCAGTGCAAGCTGTGATGCCTCGGGTAACGGCCAGGGCCAGACCTTTCTCGGGTTCCGCAATGTGAGCACGGATGGTTCGGGCAATAGCGTGGTCGATACGACCTTGCCGGTTACTACAACCATGGGCCAGATGATCACGGCAACGGCAACGGATCCAGCTGACAACACCTCGGAATTTTCAGCGTGCGTGAGCGTGATCGCGGATACCGTGCCACCCACGGTGACGATCAATCAGGCCGTGTTGCAAGCCGACCCAGCCTACACCGCGCCGATTTTGTTCAGCGTGGTTTTCAGCAAATCCGTGACCGGATTTACCGGCACAGATATTTCATTCGCCGGCAGCACAGCCGGCAGTATGCTGGCCAGTGTGACCGGCAGCGGCGCCAATTACACGGTGTCTGTGGCAGGCATGACCGGTCCGGGAATAATCGTAGTCAGTATTCCTGCGGGGGCTGCAACGGATGCTTCATCCAACCCGAACCTGGTATCGACTTCTACTGACAATGCAGTCACCTACGCGGCGACGCCGTATGCTCCCGTGACTATTCCTGTCTTGGACTGGCCGATGCTGATTCTTCTGGCGCTGGGGTTGATGGGTATTACCGCCCGATACCGACGAATCTGATACAACTTGCAGATAAACGGAAACACTGGCGTGACCAATCTGCAGTCGCCGATGCATCCAACCGCAATGGCATCACGAGCCGTGCGCAGTATTGATCCAGACGACAACCTGCTGAAACTTGTCGCCGTCGAAACCGAAGCTCAACACATGCGAATGCTCGTGTTCGAGCCAGCGATAGAATGTCAGCGGCGATGCGCCACCCACCACCGGATGCTGCACTTTCCATAATTCCCACAAGTGCGCGATCTGGGCGCGCGCCTCGTCAATACTGATGGCATTCGGTAGATCGCTCATGACGGAAATCTCGCAGCGGGGTCGGCACTGTATCTGCCGTGAATCTACTCAGTTCGATTACATACCGTTGTGACTTTATCTGCGATGAATATATTTAGTTGCGTCACCGCGCGCGAATTTCGGAGAACCCCATGTCTTTGCCCATCAAGATCGATTTTGTTTCGGATGTCTCGTGCCCGTGGTGCGTGATCGGACTGAAAGCGCTGCAACAGGCGCTGGATAATCTTGGCGATACGGTTCACGCTGATCTGCATTTTCAACCGTTCGAGTTGAACCCGCAGATGCCGGCCGAGGGTCAGGACATTAACCAGCACCTGATCCAGAAATACGGCTCGACAGCGCAACAACTCGCGCAAACTCGCGAAGCCTTGCGTGCGCGTGGTGCGGCCCTCGGGTTTGAATTCAGCCAAGCCAATCGCAGTCGTGTCTACAACACGTTCGACGCGCATCGTCTGCTGCATTGGGCCGGCAAGCAAGACGACGGACTACAGCTCGCGCTGAAAGAAGCCTTGTTCCATGCGTATTTCACTGACGGCAAAAATCCGGGCGCACACGAGGTATTGATCCAAGCCGCCAACGAAGTCGGCCTGGATGCAACCCGCGCCAAGCAGATTCTTGCGGGCGACGAATACGCCGATATCGTGCGTACGCAGGAACGTTTCTACACCGAACATGGCATTCACTCGGTACCCGCCGTCATCATCAACGACAAGCACCTGATTTCCGGCGGGCAACCGGTCGAGACGTTCGAGCGTGCGCTGCGCCAGATCGCCGGATTGTCAGAACTCACTACGGCAGCGGGCTGACCGCGGCAGCGACAATGCGATGCGTCATCGCCGCGAGAGTTTTGCGATCAAACTCCGCTGACGGCGCCATCGGCGCATGAAAAATCACGCGCACGCGTGCACCGGAAGATTGCATGAATTTCCAGAAATGCGCGGCCATGCGCATGCCGCCGTAAAACGCATACAGATCGCGATCGGCGTGATGGCGCAGCGGTCGACCATCGACATCGAGCAGATCGAGGGTGAACGGCTGAATCGTCCACGCGCCATCATTCGTGCCAATCAGCAACGAAAACAGACTCGACTTAAACGGCGCGACCGTATCGCCGGCCGAGGTCGTGCCTTCCGCAAACAACACCAGACTGCGACCGCTGTGCATCGCCTGCGCCATCTGTACACCGACCTTGGCCGCATCGCGCGGATTGCGACTGATGAACACCGTTTGCTGCAACGCGCCGATCCATTCCATCAGCGGCCACGCCTGCATGTCGTGCTTGGCGATGAACGACGTGCGCAGCAAACTGCCGATCAGAAAAATGTCGAAATGCGAGACATGATTGCTGACGAACACAGTTTGTCGTGTCGTTGACGGCGTGCCGATCACTTCACTGCGAATACCGAGCACGAAACAAATAGCGCGATGCCAGAGTCGCGGCAAGACAAACGCGACCGGGCCGTTATCGAAGCGCCGCAGGCACCATTGCAGCGGCATCAGCGCCAGGCTGATCAGCAACATTGCGAGTAATTTCAAACACGCCTTGATCGACGACATGAATCCTGTTCCTGAAAATTTATGGCGTTTGTGCTGCACACTACAACGCCAAACTTCTACGCAAGCGCTGTTGCTGCGGATGCAGGCTGTCGGTTGACCGCGATTGATTCGGCATCAAACGCGCCACTCGTTTAGAATTCGCGCAGTAATTAATCGAGATCAGACCGATGTCCACACCACCAGAAATTCATCCGCTGACGCGTGCCGAACGCTCGAATTACAGCGCAACATCATTGCATGCCGATGTGCTCGATTTCATCGCGGAATTGCGCAAACTCGCCGATCCGCGTTTGTTGATCGGCGAATTCGGGAGCACGCCGGAAGGCCGCGAATTGCCACTGCTGGTGTTGTCGGGCCATGGCCATTTTACGCCGCAAACAGCGCACGCATCCGGCCTGCCGATTGTGCTCGTTATCTGCGGCATTCACGCTGGCGAAGTCGAGGGCAAGGAAGCCGGCCTGATGCTCGTGCGCGATATTCTGGCGGGCCGACACGGCGATCTGCTCGATCATCTGACTCTCGTGATCGTGCCGCTGTTCAACGCCGACGGCAATGATCGCATCAGTGTCGAAAATCGTCGTCTGGATATCTCCAAGCTGCACGGCCAGATCGGTCCGGCCGGTGGCGTCGGCACGCGCGTGAACGCCGCCGGCATCAATCTCAATCGCGACTACATGCGCCAGGAAGGCGCCGAAATGCGCCTGCTGCAAACGCGTATTTGCCATGCCTGGAACGCGCACATGGTGATCGACTGCCACGCCACCAACGGTTCGATTCACCGGTTTGCGATGACCTTCGATATTCCGCATACGGTTGAAAGCGGGCGTCGCGAACCGATCGACTACATGCGCTCGCGCTTGCTGCCCGCGGTGCAAGCAGCCGTCAAAAAGAACGACGGGCTCGACTCGCATTGGTACGGCAATTTTCTGCGCGACGAAGGCGGCCACGGCACCGGCTGGATCACCTACACGCACCATCCGCGCTTCGGCGGAAATTATCGCGGCCTGACCAATCGCCTCGACCTGTTGCTCGAAACCTATTCGTATCTGACGTTCGAAGAACGCGTGCGCACGACGTATGCCTTCCTGCGCGAATCGCTCGTGTATGTCGCCAGGCACAGTACAGAAATCGTCACGCTACTGGCTGCGTGTATCGAGCCGCCCGAACAGATCGCGGTGCGCTATCGACTCGAAGCCTTTGCCGATCGCGAGGTCGAAGTGCTGACGCGCGAACCTTACACTTTGGAAGGCGAGCCAATCAGCGTAGCTGTGCCCTATTTAGGTAATTTTGTCGGCGAGCATGTGGTGCAAAGACCGTTGGCGTATGCGGTTCCAGCATCGATCGCAGCGCATCTGGAGCGCCACGGATTGATGCTTGAACGACCGAAAAATCCGTTGCTGCTAGATATCGAAATCGCCACCGTGCGCGGGCTGGTTTCATCCGCCGGTCGGGAAATTCTCGAAGCGAATGCGTCTGCATATATTGATGCCGAGTATCACGCCGAACGCCGCGAACTTCCGCATGAGTGGTGTTTGGCCTATACCGCGCAGCAGTATGGCGCGATCGCCGTGTACTTGTGCGAAGCCGGCAGCGACGATGGTTTGCTCGCATGCGGCTTGATCGATGAATCGGCAGTGGGCGCGGAATTTCCGGCGTGGCGAGTGTTGGCGGTGGCATAAGGGGAACGGGGAACGGGGAACGGGGAACGGAGTAAAGTCAAAAAAGGCCGTCATTCCAGCGCAGACTGAAATCCATTTTGATCTTGTTTTTTTACGATGACGTGTCACGAGACACAGAAAAGTAAAAATGGATTCCAGCCTGCGCTGGAATGACGAGCGAAAAGCCTACGTCGTTCCTCGCCTCAGCGCTTCCCTGTCGTCTGCTTTCCCATTCTCCGTCAAACAATCGTGTGCGGCACAAACCGCGACGTATCTTGCGTGATCAGTGAATCGTCTTCGCGAATGCCGATGCCGACCGCCTGATCGGCCACGATCCAACTGCCGACCAACGCACGACCGTGACCGAAATCCGGCAGCGGATGGAATTGCTGGCGAATACTTTGTGCGTCGTCGTACGGGCCGTCGGTGCTTTGGCTCGAACCATCCGGCAAGCGTATCGCGATGTTCGCGCCTTCGCGCGAAAAGAACGGTTTTTGTACCCAGCCGGGGGCGAGCGTTTCACTCAGTGGATCGTGAAAAAACGCGGGCAGCAGATTCGGATGGCCAGTATGGCGCTCCCACAATAACGGCAAAACGCCCTTGTTGCTCAGCAGCGATTTCCACGGCGGCTCGATCAGCACGATACCGGCATCGGGCAAGCTCGGGCCGTATTTTTCCTCGAACATGAATTCGAGCGGATAGAGTTTGAACAAGGCCGCGATCACCTGATCGTCTTCATCGGTAAAACGTCCGGTGGAGCTCAAACCGATGCGCTCGATGTCGATGCGCTTGGTCAGCAATCCGGCCTGCTCCGCGCAATCCTGCAGATAGGTGATCGTCGCCTGATCCTCGCGCGATTCCGCTACCGCCGAAAAATACAGCGGTCGCGGCAGACGTGGCGCGATCGTGCCGAAAGTTTCGATCAATGCTTCCTGGATGCGGTTGTATTGATCCGCACCGACCGGCAACACACCGCGATCACGCTGCTGCTCCAACCAATGCCACTGGAAAAACGCAGCCTCGTATAGCGAGGTCGGTGTGTCGTAGTTCAGCTCATATAATTTCGCCGGGCCTTTGCCGTCATAAGCCAGATCGAGCCGACCGTACAAGTGCGGCGAGGCATCGCGCCACGAGTTGCGAATCCAGTCCCAGTAGCGCGATGGAATCGCCAATCGCGTCATCAGTGCTTCGCTCTGCACGATTTCGCCGACCAGCGTCATCGCCATCTCGTGGATTTCTTCGCTCGGCGCTTCGATATCGTTCTCGATCTGCGTCAGCGTGAACGCGTAGTAGGCACTCTCGTCCCAATACGCATCACCGGCGATGGTGTGGAACTGGAAACCGAGCGTCGCGGCGCTGCTGCGCCAATCGGGGCGCTCCGTAATCGGCACGCGACGCATGTCAGCTACCCGCGCTTGAGGCGCCACCGCCGCCGCTTGAGGCATGCGAACTCGCGTGCGAACCGCCCCATGCACCGCGAGCCGCCGACGACGACCCGAAGCCCGAACGCGAAACGGTGATCGCGCGATTCGGCGCGCTCGTCACCGGCGTGGTGCTGGAAGTGGATCGCGAGGTCGAACTGCCGAAACCAGCACCGGATCCGGTGCTGCTAAAGCCGCTTCTGCCGACTTCATCGTCGCGAAACGAACGCGCATATTGCCCGTCGCGTTGTCGGTACACCGGCGATGCATACGCATACGCCGGCGGATAATTCGGCCGCAGAATCTGCGACAACATGAAGCCTTCCATCAGCGGCACCCAGATCGAACCGCCGCCTTCATGGCGCTCGTTGCAACGATCCCCGAACTGCGCGTAACAGCTATCGCGGTCGGAAAATTTCACATCGTTCTTGGTAGTGTTTTCATGCGCCGAATCGTAAGCCTTGTGGCAATTTTCGGTCGGATTGCCATCGGCGATGCACGCATCGACCGAGGTATAAAACCCTTCCTTGACCTGCTGGGTATCGGCGACCTGTTCCTCGCAACCGACCAGCAGAAACGGGGCCTGTCCCATCAGGAGCAGGGCGAGCTGACGTGAACGCTTCATGCATGTGTCCTCAAGCCAAAACTCAGGTGATTTCGAGATCATCCAGACGCAAGGTGGTGCCGAGCGCCTGGCTGATACAAAAATCGTTCGGGCCGGAATCCTCGGCTGCCACCACCAAAACTTCGGTGCGTTCCGAGCCCTCGATATCGCGTTCGTACAACATCGAATACAGGGTCAGGCCGTAATCGGATTTCGTCGGACTGGTCTTGTACACGCGCTCCTCGAATACGATCGGCGGCGCCCACAACGATTCACCGGTCACCGAATCGCCCCAACGCCGTTCGTAACGATGTTCGTCGAGCTCGTAATACGGCTGACCGAGACGCGAACCGCCCTGTACCCACGCCTGAAAGTCCGCCTGATTGGCCGGATTGATGGTGTCGTCATAGACGAACAACTTCACGTCCATCACTTGACCGTTGGTCGTGGAAATCTGGATGAATGCATCGTCGGTCAGATACAGCCTGGTCAGTTTCGAGCCGGCCGCGCCGTGTTCATCGAGATCGATTTCACCAATCGCCTCAATCATCTGCGGATTCGACGGACACGCAAAACCGAACTGCGTGCCGAGAATCTTGAACGGCGTTTCGTCGATCGTCACCGCACCGCCAAGTCGCGCTCCAAGCGGGAACCGCGGCGCGCTCGGCGCCGCGGAGCTGCCACCGAACAAGGTATCGCGCCAAGACATTTCAGCTATCCGACCGCACGCCAGCGGCCGGCGCATTCAGCGCTGCCGCCGCGTCTTTTTGCTGCGTAATCGCCGCTGCCGGAATCGGCGTCAACGTCGCCTGTACCCGCGCCATCACCGCATCCGCGCTAGTCGCGCCGGGCAACATGCCGGCTGCGGCGAGCTTGGCGCTGAGATCGCTTTCGCCGCTCTCGTGCTCGAGCGCATTCGCCGCGTCGATCTGCGCCGATTGTTCGAGCTGGCGCTGCTTGATTCGATCCAGCGAATCCAGCGCCGTGCGCAGCTTGGTGTTCTGGCCGCTGTAACTCGACGCGATCGAGGCCTGCGCTTTCAGCACACTCTCGGTCGACTTCACCTGATTGATTTGCTGCTGCAACGATTCAATGCGCGTATCGGCCGTGCGTATCGTGGCGTGCAATTTGTCCACGGTGTTTTTCAGATTGGTCAGCGTGCTTTGATCGACCGCGATTTCGCCTTCGAGTGTTGCCACCTTGCCTGCCGTCTCGCGCGCCAGATCCTGATTGCCCTGCCCAATCAATTTCGCCACGTAACCTTCGTACTCGTTACGTTTGGCGTTTTTCTCGTTGAGCTTGTCGGTGGCGATTTTTTGATCCGCCATGAGTTTGGTCAACGCCTGTTTCGATTGGCCGCTAGCGGTCTGCGCGTCGCGAATTTCCTGATCCAGAATCGTCGTCGCATTGCGATCGACAATCGCTTGGCCGGCCTCGGTGGCGGTGCCGCGCAGCAGGCTGAATATCTTGCTCAAAATTCCCATGATGTGATCCTCGGCTTATCAGTAAATGTAGGAACGCAAAGCGTCGGTGGCTTGCAGCGCATTGTGCGCGAGCACGTGAATTTCCTCGACGATGCTGATCAACGGCGAGCGTGCGGAAAGCTCGCCGAACACCGTGTACAAATCGCCGCTTGGGGTGGATTGCAACCCGATATTCGACAGCGGATTGATCGGATTCAAACGCAGGCAGGCGTCGTTGAACGCATTGCGATCGGTCACGCTGTCGGCGTGGCAAAGCACGGTGGAAACGAAAATCCGCACGCCGGACGACGTCATGTGCAAAGCCAGCCCGCCCTGCTCGGGACAGATGACTTCGATCACCGGTTCGGCACCGCGCAACAGGTGCACCTGCAATGCCTCGCCGGTTTCGGCGATATGCGCAATCAACGCATCGTTCAAGGATTCGGTATTCCAGGGATGTGACATGGCGGACATGGCCTCTAGTGGACGAAACGAAGAAGGGAGCGCGGTTTCGCGCAGGATACGCTCGGTAGTTCTCAACAGTTCGGTGTGTTCGACGCGGATGTAGACCTGGATCGGCACGAGGCCCTGCTCGCGCATGCGCGCCCGATACGCGCGCTGCCACGAAGCGGTCTTGGACGTCGATGATTTTTCGGCAACGAGCCTTTTCATTTACATGTAATGCTTACACGTAATTTTTTAAAGGTCAATATGTCCGCAGTGTATGCATGGTTTTCGCAACATGCGCGAGCATCGCTTACGTTATTTTTCTTTGCGAATCGCCAATCTGCCGCATTTCCTGAGGAGCTCCGGCCATGACCGCAATACATACGTAAAAATGCAACCAATTCGGATCATTGTGCGTGCTGCTGATCGTTTCTGCAGCCGTGCAGGCCGCCGATACCGCAAAACCAAACCCGACATTGGACAGTTACGCAACAGCGGCGAAGATGTTCGACATCGGCGTGGGCCATCGTCTGAACTTGCGCTGCAGCGGCCAAGGCACGACGACCGTCGTGCTCAAAAGCGGTGCGATCGCCGACTCGATGGCATAGTTCAAGGTGCAGCCCAAGCTGGCGACGTTCGCGCGCACATGCTCGTATGACCGCGCCGGCCTGGGCTTCAGCGACGGCGGCGTCATGCCGCGCGATGTCGATGCAGCAGCAAGCAACTTGCACGCCCTACTCGGCGCGGCGCAGATCAAGACACCGATCATTCTGGTCGGCCACTCGCTCGGCACCAACATCGCACGACGCGAACGCGTCCAGATCACGCACAGCTCGCACGAAATCCCCAACGACCAGCCAGATGCCGTGGTCGATGCCGTCAAGAAAATGATCGGCCTTTGAAAGCATCACTGGCAGCATTCATGCGCACATCGAGATACGCGCGAGGTCGCAAAATAATCTATGCGCGGCGGATCCGCTAATCCAGCTGGCTGCGCAGCCGATAGCTGGTCCAGCCACCGAACAGTGCCATGAAGGTATGCAACAGCATCAGCCACCACAAACTCAGGGTCAGCGCGTAGGCGATGGTAAAGAGGAACGCCGAAACGATGCTGCCGATAAATTGCCCGCGACTTTGAAAACCGTGCGTCAAACCATAAGCGAAAGCAGCGATACAGACCGCCTCGACCGTCCCCACCAGCGGCGTCAAACTAAAGAGTAGAAATCCGCGACACAGGATTTCCCAACCCGCGCCGATCATTATCGCCAACACGCTGAAACCCCTGAATTCTGCGGAGCTACGCGGCAGAAAGTCGTTCTTCTCAAATCGCGCCCGATACGCCGCGCGCTTCTCATCACTTTGTCGCCGTGTGAAAACAACATCGCCGAGCAGCAAGCCGATAATCAACACGGCAGCAATACCAAGCCCGATTTCTCCGCGCGCCGATAGCGGCATATCAAAACCCAATAACGATAGCGGGCGCGCCGAACTCCACCAATCCACCGCCAGCAGCAATAACAGTAATGCGATCCGCAATATCGCCTGCCAATAACGCGTGCTACGTTCGGTTACCGCAGTCGGCGATTTGCACAAGCTTTTCCATAGCTGCCATGCCGGTAGAATCAGGATAAGACAGATTATCAAGCCGACATCGAGCACGGAAATTCCTGTCGCGAGCAAACCTCTACTCTAGCATCCAGCAAATTTTCGCTCGAAGAAAGACCTCATGCGCTCCTACTGTCTGGTCGCACGCCTACTGCTCGGGAAGCTCTTCAACGGAAATCGCAAAAAAGCGAATTAGCGCAAATTTTTATATGGCAGATCCAACATTGCCACCACGAATAGCTTCCGCGCGCTCGCGCACCGCGCGCTTCTGCGCATCGCTCAAGCGCGCGAGATTTCTGACCTGCATCACCACCCGCGGATTTTTCGCAAGCATGATTTCGTGGCGCAGCAAAAAATCCCAGTACAGCGTGGTGAACGGACACGCGCGATCACCCTCGCGCAGCGCCGGATCGTAGCGACAGCCGCGGCAATAATTGCTCATGCGCTGGATATATTTGCCACTCGCGATGTATGGCTTGCTCGCCATCAGGCCGCCGTCAGCATACTGACTCATGCCGAGCGTATTCGGCAGCTCTACCCACTCGACCGCATCGACATACACCGCGAGATACCACGCATGTATTTGTTTCGGCTGCACGCCGAACAGCAAAGCATAAAGGCCGGTCACCATCAGGCGCTGGATATGGTGGGCGTAGCCGGTTTCGAGCGTCTGCGTGATCACATCGTGCAGGCAGACCATATCGGTCGCGCCGCTCCAGTACCATGCCGGCAAATCCTGCTGCGCATCAAGCGCATTGCGTTCGACATATTGCGGCATCTGCGTCCAGTAAATGCCACGCACATATTCGCGCCAGCCGAGAATCTGGCGGATAAAACCTTCCACATTTTGCAGCGGCGCGTGACCGCTGCGATACGCAGTTTCAGCGGCAGCGACGATCTCGCGCGGATTCAGCAATTTCAGATTCAGCGCGGCAGAAATATGTGCGTGATATAGCCATGGCTCGCCTCGCCACATTGCGTCCTGATGTTGCCCGAAATGCGGCAGGCGCTGCTCGATAAATAATTCCAGCGACTGCAATGCCTGCTCGCGGTCGACCGGCCAGGCAAAGTTTTCGAGCGAGCCAGGATGATCCGCAAATCGCTCGGTGACGAGATCGATAATTTCCATGGTGATCGCATCCGGCGCAAAGCTCGCACGCGCCGGCACAGCGCCCGGCCCATCCGCGCCGAACGCGGCACGATTGTCCGCGTCGAAATTCCATTGGCCGCCGATCGGTTTACCATTCTGCATCAGCACATCGTGTTTCTGCCGCAGCTCGCGATAAAAATATTCGAGCCGCAGACTTTTGCGGCCTTTTGCATGGGCGGCGAAATCACGTACCGTCGTATAAAAATGGCGATCGTCGCGGACATCGAGCGGCAGTCCAGCCTGTTCGGCGACTGCCTTGATCGATTGCCACACGCGCCAGTCACCAGGCGCCGTCATAACCAATCGCTGTGGTTTCAGCGCATCGATCGTGGCGTGCAACTCGGCGGCCAAACTGCCGTGATTTCCGCCATCATCCAAACGTGTGTAGTGCACGGTTCGACCTAGCTCGCGCAGCGCTTGGGCGAAGTGGCGCATCGCCGCAAGGAACATCGCAATGCGCTGTTTGCTCGACCAGACATGCGTCGATTCCTCAGCCACTTCGGCCATCCACACGACATCATGCGGCGGATCGAAATCATCGAACACCGCCGCCTGCGCATCGAGTTGATCGCCGAGCACGATCACCAGTGAGCGCAACTCAGTCATGCGCGGATCCACCCTTGCGACAGATATCGGAGCAATACTTCACGCCATCCCAGTTTTTCGCCCAGCGTTTGCGCCAGACCATCGCGCGACCGCAGCCGGCACACAGCTTGCTCGGCAGATAGCGTTTATTGCCTTTGAAGGTATTGCTGGCGGTATTCATATTAAACATCGAGATATGCGAGACACCGCAAAATAATCTGCGCGTGGTGGATCTGGTGTGAATGCGAGCTGTATCCAGTCAACTCGCGCGGCACCGATCGAATCCGGAAAAATCGTCGTGCTGCGCCGCACGCTGGCGAAACGATGTCGCTGTGCTAAATTCCGCCCATGCGCTGGCGTGACCTCGGTTTTATCCTGCCTTTTATCCTGGCCTTGTTGCCGGTGCTCGCGATTGCCTCGATTACAGCCGGTTTGCCAGCGAACCTCGGTGCGTGGCTGCCGCTGATCGTGATCTTCGTCGTGCTGCCGTTGCTTGATGTGTTATGTGGCGCGGATGCATCCAATCTGGATTCGCACGATGCCGAGCGCATTGATCGCCTGCCATATTTTCGCGTGCTCACGTTGCTTACGTTGCCGGCGTGGTTGCTCTCGCTGGGCTACAGCGCGTACATGTTGCAGCAGTTGCCGCTGGGCGCGATCGGCATGCTTGGCTGGATACTTTCGACCGGTGTACTCGGTGGCATTCTCGCGATCAATCCGGCGCACGAACTCATCCACAAATCCGGCGTGTTCGAGCGCGCTGTTGGCGGCATTTTACTGAGCAGCGTCGGCTATCATGGTTTCAAGATCGAGCATGTCCGCGGGCATCATGTGCACGTCGCGACACCACAGGATTCTTCGTCCGCACGGCTCGGCGAATCGGTCTATACATTTGTGCCGCGCGCGCTGCTGCACAACGTGCGCAACGCATGGCGACTGGAAATGCAGCGGCTGCGCCAAGGCGGCAAATCCGCTTGGTCACTGCGCAACGAAATGCTGATGTGGACTGCACTGTGGCTGATCTTGCTCGGCGTATTTTCGCTGTGGCTCGGTCTGCTCGGCGCCGGGTTTTTCATCATGCAGGGCCTGCTTGCAGCGACCAGTCTGGAGATTATCAATTACATCGAACACTACGGTTTGCTACGTGCGCAAATCGCGCCGGATCGGTATGAACGTGTCACGCATTTGCACTCGTGGAATTCATCGCAACGCCTGAGCAACTGGCTGCTGTTCAACCTGCAGCGCCACTCCGATCATCATGAGATCGCGCGGCGCCGTTATCAGGTGCTGGTGCATCATGATGACAGCCCGCAGTTACCGGCCGGGTACGCAACGATGTTCGTGCTCGCCTTGCTGCCGCCACTTTGGCGTTTCGTGATGGATTCGCGCGTGCTGCATTCGCGTCGATCGCGCGAAATATCTGCTGCGCTGTAATGCTTTCGCGCGTCACGCGATTCGGCGTTTCTATTTGCTCAACTCTCCCGCAACAGTGCCCGGCGTCGAATTGATAAACGCTGCGATATCACGCAACGTCGGCGCGAGACGCGGATAACGGAATCCCGCCAATATGCGGAAATGCCCCAGACTCGGATACCGCAGGTAGTTCACCGCAATGCCCGCCGCGCGCAGTTTATTCTCGAGCGCCTCGCTGTTGCGCGGCCAGACGACGCGATCACCTTGACCATGCAGCAACAGGAACGGCGGCTCATCGCCGTCGACAAAATTCACTGGTTGCGACACCGGCCATTCCGATTCCGCACCGAACACCTCAATGATTTTGGGATCGGTCAGCGGCAGAAAATCATACGGCCCGGAGATACCAACCACGCCGGCCAGATCGCGCGGCTTCAGTCCATCGGCAGCCAGATAATGCGCATCGGTGGCCAGCAATGCAACGATGTGCGCGCCGGCCGAATGTCCGACCAGGAACAACCGCTGCGCATCGCCGCCGTACTCGCTGACGTGATCGCGCGCCCAGCGCACGGCGTCGGCAGCATCGACCTCGAAGCCCGGAAATGCGGGCTGCGGCGCGGTGCGGTAATCCACAACGAAGGTCAGGATTCCCGCCGCGGCAAGCGCCTCGCCGACAAACGCATATTCGCTGCGACTACCGTAACGCCAACTGCCGCCGTAAAAAAATAACGCGACCGGCGTGCTGCCCGAAGACGATGCGGGCCGATAAATGTCCAGCTTCAAATCGCGATCAGGCGCGTACGTGCGCGTGATCGCGGAGGTCGACGCACGCCCGACATTCATCGCCCCGAAAAAAATCGACTGACAACTGCACAACATGGGCAACAAACCGATCAGGAAAAAAAGGTGCAAGTGGAATTTCATGAAAAATTATTTCCAGACGAAAGGCGAAGACGCGCGCGCGAGCGCGATGATGAATATCCAGTCGCTAAGAATTCGGCCAATGGCGCGTCTCGGCCAAGCAGAATGCGGAAAAGATCGTCGAGGTTACGTGATTGCCACGGATGATCTTCGCCGAGAAGATGCGGCGCAATTTGAACCCACAGCATCGGCAGCGACCGATGCGGCCAGCGCACTGCCGATCTACATCGCCTTGAGTAATTGCTGCAGGCAGGCCTTGAGCGGCACGGTATTCTGCTCGGCTTTCGCCATCGCCATCGCGCCGGAAAACGTGGCGACGGCCATGATCGCAAACGCGTCGGGGTCCAGATGCTTCGCCACCCCGGCGGCATGGTCGGCGCGAATTTTCTGCGCGATTGCGTTGCGCCAACTGCGGAATATTTCCTGCGAGGCGAGGCGGAATTCAGGATCGGCCAGCGCGAGTTCGAGGGTCAAATTACTCAGCGGACAGCCGATCACTGCGGCGCGCTCATCAAGTCCGGCGATGATGCCTTTGAATATTGATTTGATACCCGCCACGGTCGAACGCGCCGATGCCATCGGTTCGATCCAGGTGCACTCAATTTCCAACGCGACACGCTCACGGATCACCGCCAAGCCCAGCGCCTTCTTGCTCGAAAAATGGTGATACATCGCACCGCCGGTGACGCCGGCTGCTTGCAGAATGTCGCCCATGCCGGTGGATTGATAACCGCCAGATTGAAACGCTTCGGCCGCCACGTCCAGCAGACGTCGCCGCATCCCTTGCGGATCGTTGGTGCGTTTGGGCGGCGTGGTCAGGGCTTTTTTTATGGCTGCATTCGATCCAGAGCTTCGTGCAGTATCGCGCTTCTTGATAAAACCGGTCAACCGGTTTGTATTATGGACGTAGCGACACTGGATAGAATGTATTTCGCCGACATGGCAATCCGAAGGCGCGATGACACGAATCCATCACGACACACGAATACTTTGCCACGGAGCACACCCATGAAAACGCAAACACCTTCAGACCAAGGTCTTTCGGCACACGCATCAACCGATACCTACACACGGAATATCGCGATAACGCGCGTCGAACCTCCGCGTTTTCGATTACGCTGGTTGCTGGACAAGTGCCCGCAACATGTGCCCAGAAACCGCATGTTCTGGATGCTGCTCGCGACCATCGGCAGCGTTGTTGCATTCCCTGCGACGCAAACGCTGGCTGCCGAGAAAGACGCGCCCGTCAATGTCGCCGCGACATGTTGCGCGATCGTCGAACTGCGGCAATACACTTTGCATGCGGGGCAGCGCGACGTTTTGATCGACCTGTTCAATCGTCGGTTCATCGAACCGCAGGAAGCCGTCGGCATCCGCGTGATCGGACAATTTCGCGATCAAGATAATCCGGATCGTTTTGTCTGGCTGCGCGGATTCGCGGACATGTTGGCGCGCGTCGAGGCGCTGAAAAGTTTTTATTGCGGCGATCTGTGGAAGGCGAACCGAAGCACTGCGAATGCCACGATTATCGACAATGACAACGTTCTGCTATTGCGCCCGGCGCGCGCCGATTCCGGTTTTGCGCCCGCCACGCATTCGCGAGCTGCGGCGGACTCGATCGATATTCCACCGGAATTTGTTGTTGCCAATTTGTATTATTTCGATGCGCCGGTGAGCGCCGACTTTCTCGATTTTTCGAGCAATCGCTCAAGCCGGAATTCATCCACAACGGCGCTACGATCCTCGGTTCGTTCGTCAGCGAACATAGCGTCAATACGTTCCCCGCGCTGCCGGTGCGCGAAGCCGAAAATGTGTTTGCCTCGTTCGCGCTGTTTGCCGACAAAGCGGCATACGAACGCTACGTCGCCGCATTGGAGAAATCCGTGTCGTGGCACGACAAAATCACGCCAGCGCTGCTACCGCGACTGAAAAAAGCACCCGAGGTATTACGACTCACACCGACCACGCGCTCGCAGATTCACGCGTGATCGACGTGGCCACTCGCTCATCGGCCAATATCGCGCAAACGCGCGCCATGCATGAGCTTGCGCTCGATCTGCTCGAGTGTGACGCCTTTAGTTTCCGGCACCAATGCCCACGTGAAAATCAGGAACAGTAGATTGAGCGCGGCGTACAACCAGAACGTCGCGGCGTGACCGATGCCGTTGAGCAGCGACAGGAACGTGGCGCCGACGATCATGTTGGCGATCCAGTTGGTTACCGTGGACGCACCGATACCGAAATCGCGCCCTTTCAGCGGCTGCACTTCGGAGCACAAGGTCCAGATCAATGGGCCGGCCGACATCGCAAAACCGACGATGAAAAACAGCAACATCGCGACCGTCAGAGTCTGCTCGGCATGGCTGTTGATGCCCAGATGCATCATCGTGCCGACCACACCCAAGCCGATCGCCATCACTGTGAATCCGGTATACAAAATCGGCTTGCGACCCCAGCGATCGACCAGGCCGATAGCGATGAACGTCGCCAGCACGTTGGTCAGGCCGACGACCGCGGTGAACCACATTTGCGCGGCGGTATCGTAACCCATGCTCTGGAAAATTCGCGGCGCGTAATACATCACCACGTTCATGCCGGTGAACTGTTGCACCAGTTGCAACATCACGCCAAGCCCGACCGAACGGCGAAAGTTCTTGTTCTCCAGAAACAACTGCCAACCGCGTTGCGGAGTCTGCAATTGCTCCTCGATATCCGCGGCCTCGCGTGCGACGACTTGTTGGTCCCCACGCAGCTTCAGCAATACGCCGAGCGCCTCAGCCTTGCGTTCGCGCATCATCAGCCAGCGCGGGCTGTCGGGCAGTGCGAGCAGGCCGAACAGGAAAAATACGCCCGGCACCGCGATGATGCCGAGCATCCAGCGCCAGTTACCGGAATAACTGAATGCGGTGTCGGATAAAAACGCGACCAGGATGCCGATCGTGATCATCAGTTGATACAGCGAAATCATCGCGCCGCGGGTTTTTTCCGGAGCCACTTCGGCGAGATACAGCGGCGCGGTAAATGCAGAAATGCCGATCGCCAGGCCGAGCAAGATACGCGCCACGATCAGACTCTGCGGCGACCACGCCACGCCGCATAACAACGAGCCGGCGACGAACAGGATCGCACCGAGAAGCAGCGAACGTTTTCGCCCGAGCGAGGCCGACATCCACGCCGCCACGGCAGCACCGACAGCGGCGCCGAACATCATCGAGCTGACGATCCATTCGATCATGTGATCGGTAATCTGAAACTCTTGCTGGATGAATTGCGTGGCGCCAGAAATCACGCCGATATCGAGCCCGAACATGAGGCCGGCCAGCGCCGCGAGTACGCAGGTAAATACCGCGGTGGCTTTCGGCTGGACGGGTAGAACTGAAGCGATGGCGCTCATTGAACTGTCTCCGGGATCGATCGGGCTCGTTGGCAAAAAGTAACGCGTGCGGGTGAAAAACACTTCATGCCGATTTTGCAATCAGCGACTGCAGCCGTTGCAGACGTGGTGCCACGATCGGCACCGTCAGCATTGTGCTGAGTACCGCCATCAGCAGCAATGCAGTAAAGGTTTCGCTCGTGATCATGCCCTTGTCGAGCAGAATATTGACGAAGATGATCATGATCAGCGCCTTGGTTTGCAACAGCCAGCCGATGACCGAACTCTCCGCGCGCGGCCAGTCGAGTATGCGTCCGGCGATGCGCGTGCCGATGAGTTTTCCCACGACCGATGCAACCAGCAAAACCGCCGCAGCGATCAGTACCGCGCTGCCGCCGATCGCCCAGTTCGTGCGCAAGCCGGTCGACAGAAAAAACACCGGCATGAAGACCAGCAATACATGCTGGCGCAATTTGTCCATGTCGTTCTGGTCGAACCATTCCGCATCCATGATCGCGCCCGCGAGAAACGCGCCGACCATGAAATGCAGGCCCGACCAATCCGCACTCCACGCGCACAACACCAGCCAGATCAGCGCGACGTACCAGCGATCTTTCTCGGCGAGCCGACGCATCAATGCACGCAAGCCAAAACTGGCGATCGCGAATATCAGCAGAAATCCGACTTGCCGACCGACGCGCGACCAGTCCATCAGGATCACCGCGAGCACACCCCAGATCGCGACATCGTCCATGCTCGCGTAACGCAGGATGCGCTGGCCGATCGGCTCGCGCAGGATGTCGAGTTTTTCCATCAGCAGAATCAGGATCGGTAGCGCCGTCACCGCGCACGCCATGCCGATGCCCAGCACGAATTGCCATTGCCGCGCGTTCGGCCCGATCCAGCCATCGAACATCAACATGCCGATTGCGGCGAGCGCGCCAAACAGCAGCGGCGTGCCTAGCGCGAGGCCAGCAGCGATACTGCTTTCGCGGCGATACAACCACGCCTGTTTCAGGTTGAGTTCGATGCCCGCAATCCAGACGAACACCATCACCGCCCACCACGCGATGCCGTTCAGCGCCTGCACTACATCCGGGCGAAACACGAAGCCGTAATAGTCTGGCAAGACTTTGCCGAGTATGCCCGGCCCGAGCACGATGCCGGTGATGATCTGCACCACCACCAGCGGCGCGTAATAATCGAGATTGCCGAAGCGCCAGATGAGATACGGCACCGCGAGAATGATGCCCATCGCGATCAGGAATACTTCGGTCGTGGAAATACTGTCATGCATGAAAACGCAAACCTGATCGCGAAAACATGTCTGAGTTTACCGGCTTTGATCGTGTTGCGGCATGCGCACCTACACCACCCGGTTCGCGGCGATCACCTTGGCAAACCATTCGCCGGAATCCTTCACTGTGCGCTGCTGACGATTCTTGAAATCGACATAGACCAGACCGAAGCGTTGCGAATACCCTTCGCCCCATTCGAAATTGTCGAGCAGGCTCCAGCAATGGTAGGCGCGCACCGGCACGCC
>JAYVTP010000014.1:0-6478 GCA_043788685.1 Pseudolysobacter sp.
GATGCATTCGCACCGCACGCCTGCTTTGGAGTTGAAGTCATGAACCGGTTTCTGTACTGCACGTTTTCACTGCTTGCCCTGATTGGCGCAAATAGCTACGCGACGATACGAACCTGGCCCGGTACGTCACCCTGCGACACTACCCTGCAGGCTTGCATTGGCGCATCCGTCAATAACGATACGGTGCAGGTACAGACATCTGCCACCATCAATGAATCGCCTCATCTCAGCAAGCCGATGCGCTTGATCGCCGTGCCCGGCTATCGCCCGGTACTGAGCGCTGGCAACTCGCTCAGCGCATTTTACAGCCCGGGTGCAGGCGTGAGCTGGAGCGTCGACATCGAAGGCTTCACGCTGCTTGATGGCTACGTTCGCGCGACGCAATCCTCCGGCGCGGCCACAATCATATTGCGCAATCTGGATGTGTCTACCAATAGCAACAGCGTGGTCGGCTCGGCAGTTCTGGTCGAAAACTACGGCGCAGATCCGCTGATTTACGAGGTGGCCAATAATCGCGTGAGGCTGCAGTATCCGACGGACTCGAGTCTCACCGCGATCGCGGTACAGCCCCACACATCGACTCCGCAGACCGGCAGCATCCACGACAATCGTGTTTTGTCGATGGCGGGCGCCAGCAACGGCATCGGCGTCCAATTGAAAGGCGCAAACTCGTCCGTGCGCATTTATTCAAATCAGGTAAACGGCAATATCGAATATGGCATTTCCGCTAGCGGCTTCCAGAATTCGTCAGCGACACTGGTCAGCAACGCCGTTGCCTGTACCGTTGCGAGCACCGGGCAAGGCCTGAGCCTGGTCAGTTTCGGCGGCACGTTGGCTCTGCAGGTTTTCAACAATTCCACCGTCGGCTGCGATACCGGCATCGAAATCAACGGCTCCAGTGTCACGGGTCGGCTCACCAACAATCTTGTCGCAAACAGTTCGAGCTTGGGTTTTTATATTCCCCCAGGATTGGCCGCCACGCTCAGCAACGATCACAATCTGAGTTATGGCAATGCCGGCAACCAATACACGCCCGGCGCATCAACTATCACTACTGATCCCATGCTGTTGCGCGGCGCGAACGATCTGCGGCTCAATGCTGGCTCACCGGCCATCGATGCCGCCGACAGCGCCGCCTTGCATATACTGCTGGCCAATACGGGCATACCTGAAATCGACGCCGATGGTTTGCGCCGCTTCAAGGGTCCGAGCAGCATTGCCGATATTGGTGCATTCGAGAACGGCGACATCGCCGCGGTAGAAATGATCACCAGCGCCAACGTTGGAGTTATCAACAACACGGCGCTCAACGGCATCAGCACCGCGCTGCCACAGCTCGTGCAGAACCAGAATCCCGATACCTATTTCAGCTCCTACTATGCGGGACTGGTGGGGCTCAACTACACCAGCGCGCATTTCGGCGTGATCAACGAATCCGGCAGCCTCACGCCGCAATCAGGCACGGGATACAACGTTTTTGTGCCCGCGCCGGGCAACGGCGTTTTCATGCACACCAGCAGCGCCGCCAACGTAGCTGGCTTCACGACCTATACGGACAACGCTTACGTCAACAGCCATCCCGAACGCATATTGCTGGTCACTCATCGCAGCACGCCGCTATTCAATCACCCCTTTGGATTGGTCTACGGTTTTGGCCACTGGTTTCTGCAACAACTCGATGCGCACAGCGGCGATCCGAACTTTGCGAGCAATGTGAATTTCCACATCTATGCGCAAGATCCGAGCCTGAACGCATTCGTGTGGGTAGTGCCGGCCGGGCCGACAATAAACTATACCGAGATCGACCACCTGTTGTTGAACGGCGATTCGTGCGGTCGTATCTATGTAACGAACAGCAATCTCAACGCGCATCCGTTCGAAGTCGATTTTTACCAGAACCACTGGACCATCACCAATGTCGATGGCGGCGCGATGGCAGCGGGCACGCAGTTTTATGTTGTCGTCGACGAAGCCGCGACCACGTTCTGTCATTACGACCATGTTTTCCACAGCGGTTTCGCGCCGCTGGGCTGACATCATCGGGTGAGTCGAATACGACCAACCAGCAACCGATACGCTACGAAACCAGCACGAGAAAAATAATTTCCTGCGTGCTGGTTTCGACCACGCCGATTTTTTTTGCCGCTTATTTCGGCAGACTTGCCAGCCAGCGCAGCACTGTCGCGGACAGCTCAATGCGTTGGTCGGAAAATGCGTGGTCGGTGAACAGATACGCGGTCGCGACAGCGTATCGTCGGCCTTGCGCAATGTTGCTCAGCACGTGAACCTGATCTCGCGTCCGCCAGATAATCTCAACCCGCACAATTTGAGGCGCACCAGCCGTCCGGGAATGTATAGTTGGCCACTTATGGCGGGCGCCGTGCCCGGCCACGAATTGCGGAGAGATGTCATGGGTCTGTTTCAAGCAGTGGTGGGCTCGGTCGGTGGCGTGCTCGCCGATCAGTGGAAGGATTTCTACACTGTTCCGGGCGGTTTGCCGGCGACGGCGGCGCTGTTCGCCGCGGTGCCCCAAGGCAGCAATGCCGGACGCGGCGCGAACACCAAGGGTTCCTCCAACATCATCACCAACGGCTCGAAGATCGTCGTTCCCGAAGGTTACGGTTTGCTGCTGTTTCAAGATGGCAAGATCACCGGCTTCGCGGCCGAGGCCGGCGGTTACGAATGGCGCACGGGCGACCTTAACTCGAAGTCGATCTTCGCGGGCGATGGCATTGTCGATTCGCTGATCAAGCAGAGTTGGGAGCGTTTCAAATTCGGCGGTCAACCGGGATCGCAGCAGGCGGCTTTTTTCGTCTCGCTGAAAGAACTGCCGGACAACCGCTTCGGCACGCAATCCGAAATCTACTGGGACGATGCTTTCCTCAACACCCAGGTCGGCGCGGTCACGCGCGGCTCGTACACGATGAAGATTGTCGATCCGATCCTGTTCGTGAAAAACTTCGTGCCGGCCACGTATCTGCAGCCCGGCCAGGTGTTCGATTTCACCGACATCGACAATGCCGCCGCCAGCCAGCTTTTCAACGAAGTGGTGGGTTCGCTCGCGCCAGCCTTCAGCTTGTACACGAACGACCCAAGCAAGGGCCGCATCACCAAGCTGCAGCAGGATTCGCTAGGTTTCGCCAAGAGCCTGTCCGATGCGGTGGAGAATGCGTATCAGTGGAAATCTGATCGCGGCCTGGCCATCGTCAAGACCGCCATCGTTTCCATCGAATACGACGCGAACACGCGGGAACTGCTCAAGACTGTGCAGCGCGCCGATGCGCTTTCCGGTGCGCGCGGCAATTCCAATTTGCAGGCCAGCGTCGCAGCGGGCATCCAGGCCGCCGGTGAAAACGGCGGTGCGGCGGGCGTCATGGGCATTGGCATGGCATCCGGCATGATGGGCGGCATGGGCGGCTTGCAACAACCCGTTGCACCAGCCGCGCCGGCGGCCGATGACCCGATCGGCAAACTCAAGAAGGCCAAGGACATGCTCGATATGGGCTTGATCACGCAGGCCGATTACGACGCGGTCAAAGCCAAAGCGCTCGGCCTGTAATCCACCCACGGCGCAACCATCATGTCAAACACCAATACTCCACCACCGCAGACTCCGCCCATCGGCCCGGGTTCGCCGCAGGATGTGCCGCCGCCCCCGGGAAGTTTTCCGGTCGACCCGGCCACCCTGCCGCCGCCGATTCGCGATGAATTGCAGGCGCCCGATCCGGTGGCCATCGACACGTCTGCCGCCGAGCTCAAGGACGGCCTCAACCGCTGCCCGAAATGCGGCTCGACCGAGATAAAACAGAAGCCCGGCACCGACCTGCTGATCTGTTTGTACTGCCGCAACGAATGGCATGGAGAAGGAGTCGAGGAAGCATTCGGACTCGGCGAAGGCATCGACCAACTCACAAGCACGGTGATCGCATCCGGTGCGCGCGACATCGCCGCGGATGCCGCCAGCATGATGACGTTCAAGTGCCCCGGCTGCGGCGCCGAAGTGACGATCAATACCGCCAACGCGATGACGGCGCGTTGTCACTGGTGTCGGCACGTTTTTGGTGTCAACGAGCAGGTGCCCAACGGCGCCGTGCCCGATGCGGTATTGCCCTTCCACATCAAGAAGGACGACGCGGTTGCGCGCATTCGCCAGTTCGTGGACAAGCGACAATTGTTCGCGCTGAAAGAATTCAAGGAACAGTTCACACCCGAGAACGTCGTCGCCGTCTACCTGCCGTACATGATCGTCGATGGTAACGTGAGCGCTGATGTCGCGGGCCACGCCGAGATCGAAACGCGCCGCTACGAATCGGGCAGCGGCGACGACAAAAAAACCTACTACGATGCCGACGTCTATCAAGTGGATCGGCACGTGGACTTCACCGTGGACGACCTGCCGCTGGAATCCTCCGCCGAGCGCGGCAATCTGGATACGCGCACCAACACCAACAACATCATCAATACGATCCTGCCGTTCGACACCAAGAACGCGGTGAAGTGGAACGCGTCGTATTTGTTCGGCATGAGCTCGGAGAAGCGCGACATGGATGTGGAAAAACTGCGCCCGCACCTCGAAGACGAGTTGCTGTCGATCGCGCGCGCCCAAGTGCAAAATTCGGTGGGTCGTTACGATCGCGGCGTGCGCTGGGAGCAGGAACACCTCAGCGTACACGGCACACGCTGGGTGGCCATGTACCTGCCGGTATGGCTGTATTCGTACCACCAGCCCGGCCCGAACGGCGGCATGCTGCACTACATCGCCGTGAACGGTCGCACCGGCAAGACCATGGGCAGCGTGCCGGTGCAGCAGTGGAAATTGCTCGCCGCCGCGCTCACCGTCGGCACATTTCTCGAAGTCATTTCACTCTTTTTCCTGAGGCATTCGTCATGAGCCACGATAGTGGAATGTGGTTGCTCGCCCTCGGCCCAGCGGGTGCTGCCGGGCTGTATTGGACCTTGTACCGGTATTATCGCAACACCGACAAATCGCACGACTTCGAACACGAAACGGCGGTCGTGGCCAAGCCCGTCACCGGCTCGGATCAGAAGGTCGACGAGGTCAAGGGCACGCGGGAAACACGCATCAACGGCGACAACGTGGCCGCGTACCGCAAGCGTGTGCAGCGGATTCCAGACAACACCAGTTAGGCAATCTGCTTAACCAGGCCAGAGCGACTACCGTCACGACAGTTCGACTCGCGAACGTGTTCAAACGCTAGTTGCTCTGGCTTTTTTATTGCCGATGAAGTTGCATCCCCATCCAACGACCGTTGCGTGTGACCATGACAAAAATAAAGTTTATCGCCGCCACGATTTTCGGCATCTGCCTGACCCTGATCAGCCCGGCTTACGCGCAGAAAAATGCCAAGCCCGCAGTGCCGGCATTGCCTGCGTATTTCACGTTGCCGCCGGCTTTCGGCATTGCCAGAGGCGGCAGTGGTATCACCTTAGAGGATTTTGGCGAGTCCGAGTTTTATCAGCCCGGCAGCGATAATGCGATCGTCAAGCAGGGCAAGCATTGGTATGCGCCGCTGGAACTCAAAAACCCGCCGAGCGGCATCGAAGGAAAAGCCATCTGGGCGCAACTGAAACCGGCGCTGCTCGCGGGTGGCTGGACGATCCCGATCGAATACGACTCCAATCCGTTTTCGGCGATGATGCGTTATCAAAAAGATGGCCGTGATGTGTGGGGTTACATCAAGGTTTTCGGCAGTGATGACATGCGGCTGAATCTGATCGAGATCGCTCAGGCAGCGAATTTGCTGACGATCAATCCGCCCGCCGCAACGCCGGAAAAATTTGCCGCCGAGAAAGGTGATTTTCCGTATCTTCCGCCGCTGAACGGATCGACCTTCAAAAGCGGCGCGCACGATCCAGGCACAATGGAGATTGCCCTGCCCGGCTCGGACGAAGTACAGTTGGTCGGCAGCGGTTTTATCGTCAAGTATTACGCCAATCTGCCGACGGTTTCGACCGTTGCTTTCATCAACGCGTATCACGATGCGCTCGGCAAAGCCGGCTGGACCATCCTGTCGCAGAATCACGGCTCGGATGCCACGCTCACCGCGCATTACGCCGCACACGGCCGCGATCTGTGGGCCTATCTGCACATGGGCGGCGAAGAATATTCGATCAAGGTCGCTGATGTCGGAAGCAACAATGACCTCGCCCGCCAATTGAGCAAGGATTGCCACGCGGCACTCTACGGCGTGCTGTTCGATTTCAACAAAGCCAGCTTGAAAGCGGAATCGGATGGCGCGCTGCAACGTGTGCTGGCCTTCCTGCAACAAGACCCAACACTCACGCTTGAGGTGCAAGGTCATACCGATAATGTCGGCGGCGACGACTACAACCAGAAACTGTCCGAGGCGCGCGCCAGCGCCGTACTGGCGTGGCTCGTGCAACACGGTATCGCGGCAAACCGCCTTTCATTCAAGGGCTACGGCAAGACGGTGCCGGTGGCGAGCAATGACACCGA
>JAYVTP010000015.1:0-6307 GCA_043788685.1 Pseudolysobacter sp.
GGCGCGCTGAAAAATTTCGCGCGCTAGATTGTCTGGCACAACATCAGCTGCGATTTACGCGCGACCGGAAAATTCGCCGGTATCGGTATTCACGCGCACGAGTTCGCCGTTGACGACGTATTCCGGCACCTGGATTTCGATGCCGGTGCTGAGCTTGGCCGGTTTCGGTCGCTTGGTTGCGGTCGCGCCCTTGAGTTCGGGTGCAGTTTCGATCACTTGCAGTACCACCGATTGCGGCAATTGCAGGCCGACCGGCTGATCGTCGATGAGCTGGATCCAGCAACCTTCGAGGCCTTCGCTGATGTAGCCCGACATCTCGCCGACGACCGCTCCATCGAGCATGTACTGGGTGAAATCTTCGGCATCGAGAAACACAAATGCCTCGCCATCCATGTATGAAAATGTCGATGAACGGCGCGACAGATCGATTTCCTTGATGTCGTCCTCGGCGCGCAGGCTCAGGTCGAATTTCTGGTTTCCCGGCACGCTGTACAAGGTGAAGCGATAGGTGACGTTGCCGCCGCGTGCGCTCGGCGAACTGCGCTCGATCGCGCGCACGCTGTAGGCATGACCGCTGTGTTCGACGACGTTGCCGCGTTTGACTTCGTTTGCTTTCATTATTTTGGAACCTCGAATAATACGGTGGTGATGGCTTATTTCGGTTGCAGACGAATCGCGCCATCAAGGCGCACGGTTTCGCCGTTCATGTAGCGATTCTCGAGAATGAAAGCGACCAGGCTTGCGTATTCCTCGGGCTTGCCGAGACGCGACGGATACGGAACCTGCGCGCACAACGATGCGTACACATTGCTCGGCATGCTATCGACCATCGGTGTGTGGAAAACACCGGGCGCCACCGTCATCACGCGCACGCCGATGCGCGCAAACTCGCGCGCGAGCGGCAAGGTCATGCCGACTACGCCGCCTTTCGATGCGGCATACGCGGCCTGACCGATCTGGCCTTCGTACGCGGCGACGGACGCGGTATTGACGATTACGCCACGCTCGTTATCCTCACCGGGCGTATTGTGTTGCATCAGCTCGGCTGCGGCCTTGGCGACGTTGAAACTGCCGATCAGGTTGACCATGACCGTGGTCTGGAACTGCTGCAGCGGCATCACGCCGTCTTTGCCAAGCACACGGCCGGCGCCGAGAATGCCGGCGCAACTGATCGCGGCATTGAGTCCGCCCATCAGTTGCTGCGCAGATTTCAAGTTAGTCGCGACATTGCCTTCGGAGGTCACATCGGTGCGCAGATAAGCACTCGATGCGCCGAGCGCCTGCGCCGCACTTGCACCTTTTTCATCGTTGATATCGAGCAGCGTGACGCGGCCGCCGTGTGCGATCAGATGTTGCGCGACCGCGTAGCCCAAACCGGAAACGCCGCCCGTGATAATCGCCTTGACCTGATCCAGTTGCATGCCCACTCCTGCGTTTCGCGGAAAGCGCGCATTGTAACTAGTGTGGTACGTGCTGCACTAGCGAAGGTTCGACGACTGCATTGTGAAAAAAAGAAACCGTCATTGACCAGCTTCGCTGTTGAGGAGCGCTTCAGCGCAAGCTGGAATCCATCTTGATCTGATACGGAAGTCAAAATGGATCCCAGCCTGCGCTGGGATGACGAACAAAAAACAAACTTCGATCGACCTATGCTATGCCCGCCATGCAATCAACCAAGAAATCCCAGATACGGATTTGCACCCCAGTTATGCAGATTCGGAAACACCGTCTGCGCATCGCTATCGGACAAGCCCAGCCAGCGCGCGAGTGTGGCCGAATACTGATCGCTGGCGACGGTCGGAATCATCTGGCCGCGGCTCAGGCAATCCGGGCCGTTCAATCTCTGATCCGGAAAAATCCCGCCGCTGCTGGCCGGTGCGCCGTAAAGTTTTCCGCCATTCACCGCGCCGCCGCTGACGAACTGGATGCCGCCCCACGCGTGATCGGTGCCATCGCCGTTGGAATTCAGCGTGCGCGCGAATTCTGAAATGGTGAATGTGGTGACCGAGTTCTGCACCTGCAATTCTTCGGTCGCCGCATAAAACGCGCCGAGCGCAGCGGAGACTGTGGCAAATAATCCCGGTTGATCGGCGAGCTGGCTGTCGTGCGTATCGAATCCACCGAACGGCACGAAAAAAATCTGCCGTTGCGCTTTCAAGGTCGAGCGCACCGAAATGATTTTCGCGATCATTTGCAGTGACGCTGCGACTGGATTGTTGGGCGGAAAAACCGTGGTCAGGGTGGGTGCAGCACCGAGTGCCGTCTGCATCGTGTTGTAATAATCCAGCGCGTTCTTGACGGTCGCGGCGTAAGTGCGGCTGAGCGGATCAGGATAACTTTGCTGCAACAATTCCTGCAGCGCCGCCGTCTGTGCTGCACCGCTGGCGCCCTTGTAGCCGTTCAAGGTGATCGGGCCACCGCTGCCCATCGCGTAGGGTTGCACGTTCACGCCGGTCTGGAAACGGTTCTCGCCGCCGAGCGAAATCGACATCGGAATGGTCGCGCCGGGATTCATCATGTACAACTTGTCGGCAGTCAATCCGCCCCAGCCGGTGGCGCCGTTCGATGCCGCTTGGCCATACGCCCATTGTCCCTGCTGATCGGCGTGCGAAAAAAGTTGCGGTGGCACGGGATAGCCGGGCATGTTGAGATAATCGTTCTTGCTGGTTGGCTGGATCAAGGTGCCGACGTTCGGTACAAACGCTGCGTGACCGTTATTGAACAACTGCGCCATCTCGGTGCAACTCGGATGCAATCCGTAGCTTTCACCAATGCCGGTATTGCCGACATTGATCGGCAGCAAGGTGCTGCGATCAATCGCCATGCCGGTCGGGCCGGGGCCGCTGCGCGACGTGGAATAAATCGAATAACGCGCGCTGTCGCTCGGGATCAGCAGGTTGAACGAGTCGTTGCCGCCGAGCATGAACAAGCACACCAGAGCGCGGTAATCGCCCGGTGCGTCGCTCGCGGATTGCGCGGCGAGCACCGAATTCATCATGCTCAGTTGCGTGAACAACGCGGTGCTGCTGGCGCAAGCGAGGCTGGAACAAACGGCGTTGCGTAAAAAATCTCTGCGTTTCATGGAGAATTCCTCTGCGTTTTTGCTGCGTGGAAAACGTGGCGCAAAACCTGCGCCAGGCAGAACAACAAGCGTGGCGATTTCGCCGGACGGCTATTTCTGGATCGCAAATTCGGGCGAGGCGAGCAGCACCTGCAAGGTCGCGATCACCCGCGCCGTCGGTGTCGCTGCTGCGGGAAGTTTGCCGAGCATGCTCACGAGACTGGTGTTCATCGACGCACTCATGCTGCCGTAGAGCAAATCATGGTTGAGGTCATTCACCAATGTTTGCGCGTTGCCCGCATCGTTGACAAGTGTTGCAAGATTGACCGCGATCGTGGCGCCGGTGTTGTTCGGATTGCCGACGTATTGATTGATGCGCTGGGTCAGATCGTTGCTCGTGGAAATGGCCGAGCTCTCGTTGATAATCTGGAATTCCGGACCGTATTGCGCCACACCGACTGCTGGTTGGCCGAGTTCGCCGGGGGGCAGATAATCCGGCAGATAAAAATTGAAAACCGAAGCGCTGCCGAGCGGTCGCTGCGCGTAATTGGTTTGCGGATTGTTGAATGCGTACAAGCCGTTTTGCGCCGCGGCCTGGTAATAACGCCACAGCGCGGTGAGCTTGAGCAGCGGCTCGCGCGCTTTGCCGAAAACATAGTTTTGCGCAGGCTGGGTGTATTGCGCGGGCAGGGTGCCGCTGCGCGCTTGGGTATCGAGCAACACCGCGCTGATGACCTGGCCGAGATCACCATTGCTGTTGGCGAATACCGTGGCCACGCGCTGAATATAGTCGGGCGTCGGGTTACTCGTGACAAAGCGTTGAATTAGCTGGCGCGAAATGAACGGTGCGATGTTCTGGTGATTCGCAATCGCATGCAGCCCGGCTTGCAGATCCGGTTCGCAACTGTTCGGCCCGCCTGCTGCAACCTGATTATCGAGCACGGTTTCGCCGCCTTCCTCGTGATATTGCTCGTAGCAAATCATTGGCAGATAGTCGGCTGCTTTCCAGTTCAGACCGCGCGGATAACTGTTGAAACCGGATTGATAAGTCCAGCCGGTAAACACGCGTGCATACGCCTGCACCATGCTCGAAACATAGGTCGGAATCGGCTTGCCGCCGTCATCCAGCTGCTTGGAAAAATCCGGATTGCGCAACACCAGTCCGACCGAAAATAGCTGCATCACTTCACGCGCATAATTTTCGTCGGGTGATAGCGCGCCATTGCTTTTCTGATTGCGCATATACGTCAGCATGCGGCCCATCGCCGGGCTTTTGGTCACGTCATAAAGCAGTTGGTAATAGTTGCCGGCATGATAGACATTGGCGTCGTAATAACCGAACGGATCGCGCGCGAGTACGTCGTAATATTCCGCCAGCGCGATCGGGTCCTGATTCAGTCCGCTCTGCTGATCCGACGCCACCATGATCTGGCTCATCGCCCATGCCATGCGCTGACGCAGCTGATCGGGCGCGGTGATCGCATTGTGGAACCAGGCCTCCATGCGATCGCTCTGGCCCGGATTCTTGATTCCCGCATCGAGCGTTTGCACGTACGGACGCTGCAAGCTCGCCGGCATAGAAAGTTGCTGCGTTATCCACTGCCGATAACCGATGCTGCGCAGCCGCGTGATTTCCGCTGCGGTCGGGCCGAACGTCGCTTGCGTGAGGAAACGTGCGGCCTCGCCATCGTTCGCGGGGGCGTCGCTCACCACCGTGAAGTCGTTGTAGAAAATTTCGTCGTAGGCAAAGGCGTTGCTGCTGCAGATCGCGCAGACCACGCTGCAGATGGCGCTTAGTGAGCGGAACAAACTCGGTCGCATGGCTCTCTCCTTTTTCGGACACGACAAACCAGGTATCGCGAGCCGGCAGCCGCGATCATGGATGGACAATGGAGTCAGGTGCCGCGTTGCCACCTGTGCGAAGTTTCAACGCAGCGCGAAGGAGTCGGTTGACGAGTCGTTGAAAATACAGCGTGGCCGATCAGGAAAACGACGAAATTTTATCGTTGAGTTACTACTGAATCGAACGCTGGATCGATATCGTATCGATCACAGATCGATCAAAAAAAATCGATCGCAACTGTGATGCCCGGTACTGCCGAGCGATTTATCGATGCGCCGAAAACCACTGCGCAGATAAAGTTTCTGTGCCGCATCCATGCCGGTGAGAGTTTCGAGATAACACTGGCGATAACCGAGCTGCCGCGCGCTTTCGAGACAGCGTTGCATCAACGCGTTGCCGGCGCCGCTGCCGCGCAGGGCCGACAGGAAATACATCTTGCGCAATTCGCAGATGCCGGATGTATCGCCGAGCAATTGCGCCACGCCAGCGCCGCCAAGCACGATGCCATCGCGCACGACCACAAAATACGCCGCACCATTGCCGGCATACGCCGCGTGCATCGTGCTGACTTCGGCATCGTGAATCGCAAAACCCGGGCCGTCCGCGCCGAATTCTGGCATCACGCTGCGAATAATGTTAGCGACAGCGAGATCGTCGTCGACGCAAATCGGACGGATCGTGAAATTTTCTGCATTCATCTGAATGGCCAAACCTCAACCGAGCGGGCGGCGGAAATCCAGATCGTAACGTGCGCCATGCACCAGCACATGCATGCGCAGATTGAGCATGCTGATCGGTGCATCGGGCGCGGCATCGGCGATGTTCGAATGGCCGATGTCGGCCGGATCGACGATCGTCAACGCGCCGCTGCCTATCACTTCGAGCACGTTGTCCGGGCCGATGAACGCGGCGGTATCGGCATCGAGTCCGAGACCGAGGGCAAACGGATTCAGTGCGAGCGCGGCGAGCAGCCGACCGAGCCGATCGCCGAGCAAACCGCCCTGGTCGATCACGATACGGTTCGACAAACCCAGCCCTGGCGCGAGCATCACGCCGCCCATGCGCGGCGTTGGTCCGCTCTCGCCACCGGCCAGCATGTGTTCGGCCAGCAATGCCGCCCCCGCGGAGCTGCCGGCCACGGGCATGCCTTCGGCGTTGCGTCTGCGCAGCAGGCGCGCGAGCGATGTGCCGCCGAGCAGGGTCGACAAACGCAGCGGCTGACGCGCGAGCAACAGCACCGCATCGGCGTGTTCCACCGTTTCCAGAAACGCGGGTTTTTGACCATCGGCGCGCGCGCCCAAGGTCAAGGTTTCGACTTTTCCTGCGCCGAGCGCGAGCAGCGCCGCCGCGATTTCCTCACATGGCAGCTCGGTGGCGCGAGCGCAGATCAGCACGATTTTCGG
>JAYVTP010000016.1:0-5243 GCA_043788685.1 Pseudolysobacter sp.
GTGCAGTTCGCGTTGCAGTGCGCGCTGGAGCGCTGGTTCGATGGTCAGTTGCCGCTTGAACTCATCGTCGAAAAAACCACGCATGCGCCGGCCACGTTGTTCAACGTGCGCGATCGCGGATTCTTGCGCGAAGGCTATTTCGCCGATCTCACCCTGGTCGATTTGCACAAGCCGCAAACGGTCACACGCGAATCGGTGCTGTCGAAATGCGGCTGGTCGCCGTTCGAAGGCATGACGTTTCGTTCGAGCATCGCCGCAACCTGGGTCAACGGGCATCTTGCATGTCGCGATGGAAAGTTCGATAGCAATATCCAAGGCGGTCAGCGTCTGGAGTTCAATCGATGAAGTCGTGCGCCGCGCGTTCGATCGCCGGATTGCTGTTGACCGTTTCACTGCTGGCGCACAGCGCGTCGCATCGTTTGAATTTGCCGATCAGCGTGCAACAAGGCGCACTCGTGATAGGTCATGCCGAGGCGAATGCCAGCGTTCAGTTTGACGGACGCGCCTTGCATGTCGGCAAGGATGGCACGTTTGTGTTCGGCGTCGGTCGCGACGCGCCGCCGAAAGCGCAGATCAGCGTCGAATATTCCGATCACAGCAAACGCAATGCGATCCTCGGCGTGATCAAGCGCGAGTACCCTATCGAGCGCGTCAACGGCCTGCCGCAACGTACGGTGACGCCCGATCCCGAACTGTCCGCGCGTATCGAGCGCGAACAGGCAGCGGTCGCTGACGCACGCAAACGCGACGACGAACGTGAGGATTTCCTCGGCGGTTTCGAGCTGCCGATTCAAGGCCGCATCAGTGGCGTGTACGGCAGCCAGCGCATCGACAACGGCACGCCGAAATCCGCGCACATGGGCCTGGATGTCGCCGCGATCGAGGGCACGCCGATCCATGCACCGGCGCCCGGGATCGTGATCTTCGCCGCGACCGATCTGGTGCTGACCGGCGGCACCGTGCTGATCGACCACGGCTTCGGTTTGAGCTCGTCGTTCTTGCACATGAGCAAGCTCGACGTGAAAGTCGGCGATCGCATCGAGCGCGGCCAAATCATCGGCAACGTCGGCAAAACCGGACGCGCGAGCGGCCCGCATATGCATTGGGGACTCAACTGGTTCGAGCAGCGGCTCGATCCGGCGCTACTGCCGGGCGTACAGTTGAAATAGTCGCTGGCCTGGATTATCGCGCTTGCGCGCGCCGCAGATTTTCCTTCCTGCCATTCCACAGTTATCCTGCCGCGATGAATGACGACCCCAACCTCGACAGAAAGACCGCATTCGAGCGCATCTACAGTGCGAACGAATGGGGTTCCAATGAATCGCGATCCGGCCTCGGATCAAACCTCGACCTGACCCGTCAAGTGCGTCGCGCGCTGCCAGCCTTGCTGCGCGGCCTTGAGGTGAAATCGATGCTCGATGCACCGTGCGGCGACTACAACTGGATGCCGCATGTCGATTTCGGCAGCACCCACTACATTGGCTGCGACATCGTGCCCGAACTGATCGCCGCGAATCGCGAGCGCCATCCCGGCATCGAGTTTCTCTGCGTCGATCTTGCCGAAGGCAGCCTGCCGCAAGTCGATTTGATTTTTTCGCGCGATTGCCTGCAGCATCTGCCGGAAGCCGACATCTGGAAAGTGCTGCGCAACTTCAAGCGCAGTGGCGCGTGCTGGCTGCTGACGTCATCGCACACCACGCATGAGCAAAGTATGTCGTTTTATGCTGGCGGTTTCGGTTATCTCAATCTGCAACTGGCACCATTCAATTTCCCGCGACCGTTGCTGATCGTGCCGGAAGAACACTACGCCTCGAAGGCGATGGCGCTGTGGCCGATGTCCGAGGTACGCGGATGACTGATCGCATCACGATTGCCATTCTCGCCAAGGACAAGGCGCATACGCTGCCGCTGTACCTGTGGTGCATCGAGCAGTTTGACTGGCCCAAGGATCGCCTGCTGCTTTACATCCGCACCAACAACAACAACGATGCGACCGCGTCGATCCTCAAGGCGTGGGTAGCGCGTGTTGGCGCGCAATATGCGGCCGTGCATTTCGATGACAGCGATGTCGCTACACCGGTGCAGCAATACGGTCAGCACGAGTGGAACAGCGAGCGTTTTCGCGTACTCGCCGAAATTCGCCAAGCGTCGATGACCTGGGCGCACGCCAACGATTCGCATTACTTCGTGGCCGACTGCGACAACTTCATCCGCAGCGAAACACTGCGTGCGATCGAACGCACCGGCTTGCCGATCGTCGCACCGCTGCTGCACTCACAAACTGCCTACTCCAATTATCACGCCGCGATCGATGCCAACGGTTACCTGGCCGAAAGCGAGCTCTACTACCAGTTGTTGCGCCAGGAGATTCGGGGGCTGGTCGAACTGCCTGTGGTGCATTGCACCTATCTCGTGCGCCACGAAACCATTCCCACGCTGCGTTACGACGATGGCAGCAATCGCTACGAATACGTGATCTTCAGCGACTCGGCGCGCCGCGCTGGCGTGCCGCAGTATCTGGATACGCGCCGTTCCTACGGACGAATCACGTTCGCCGAAAGCGAAGACCAACTGGCCGCCGAACCGTGGCGGCATGAACTTCCGCCGATGTGAATCGGCAGGATAATTCTGCCACGTGTGCGGCGCTCGCCGCATAGCCGACGTTACGGAGCGCAGCGCGATCACTCACGTCAAATTTGTCGGCATTGCGGTCAGTGACCAGGATCGCGCGCTGAAATTTTATACCGAACTTGCCTTGTTGAAAGCAAAACGCTGGATCCTTTGCCGCGAAAGTCAGAGCCTGTTGACGAGTCGTACGCGTTCTCGTACGATCCACGCGCTAGGAGAACGTCATGAATAATCCCATCACCGCAAGCGAAGCCCGTGCCGGTCTGTATCGACTCATCGACCAGACTGCCGAGTCGCATCAACCTATCTGGATCTCCGGGAAGCGTAGTAGTGCCGTGCTCATTTCGGCTGATGATTGGCTGTCAATACAGGAAACGCTTTATCTGCTGTCGGTGCCGGGCATGCGCGATTCCATCAAGAAAGGCATGGCCGAGCCACTCGCCAAAAGCGCAAAGGCACCTGTCTGGTGAAATGGGCTGTTGTTTACGCTAAACACGCGCTCAAGGACGCGAAGAAGCTGTCTGCGGCAGGGCTGAAAGGCAAGGCACAGAATCTTCTCGATGTGTTGGGAAACGATCCGTTTCAGAATCCGCCACCATACGAAAAACTTGTCGGCGACCTTGATGGCGCTCACTCAAGGCGAATCAATATCCAGCATCGCCTCGTCTATGAGGTCTTCAAGAAAGAACGCCTAGTTCGCGTGTTACGCATGTGGACTCACTACGAATGAGTTCTGATACTCCGCATAGTTACCGATCAGATCAAGTTGGGATTTCCTACAGCCTTTGAACCCCGCTTCCGCACACATGAAGGGCGCAGAAATCCGCGCCGTTTTGCGTGAAATGAAACCGCGATCAACCGTGGCCGAGGTGTCCGAAACTCTCGCTGCCGGCCTGGAACCCGTTGAGCATGCCTTTGGTCGCAATGGCGACGGCGTTGTGCGGATGCAGGCTTTCGAAATGCGAGGCGCGCACCCAGAAATCGGTGATGCGTTCGTCGTGGTTGAGCGTTGATTGAATGCGGCGGGCGGCGTCTTCGCAGAACATCAGGTTGGCGCCGTTGAGTTTGGCGAAAGCCTGCTCGTCGACGCGCTTGACGGCAGTCTGCACCGGCGTCTGCAACGCGTCTTCCACAGCATCGATGATCTCGATGATCGGGAAGCCAAAACTGGGCACGAGTTTCACGCGAACTTCGGCTGAACTGCGCTGGCTGTGCGGCGTAGCACAGATGCCCTCTTCGCTGCCGAGCCACGACATCATCTTTTCATAATCGACTGGTTTGCCCGCAGCGAAATCCAGCGCGAAACGTTCCTGGATCAATTGCCGCGCGAGTGCCGCCGAACACGGACACGTGCTCGAATACACCACCTCAGTCGCAATCTCCATGCAGAACTGGCCCTTGTCCATCACGCCGGTGATGGCGATCGGATAGGATTTCCAGCCGCTGTTGTCGCTCATCAACGCCGGGCGACGCACGAGGTGATTGAACTGGATGCGCACCATCGCGCGATCCGACAAATCGGCATGCGATTCGAGAAATTCGCGCAGCAGGCGGCGCAGCGAACATGGCGTCAACGGCTCGTTAGTCAGCACGCTATCGACATGCAGATACAGGCGCGACATGTGGATGCCGCGCACTTCCGGCTTGTTAAGGTTCACATACGCGGTGACGCGCGCGGCGGATTGCACGGTGCGTCCAGCCTGATCGGCCAGGCTAATCGGCACTTCGATCTCGCCCATGCCGACCCATTCCAGCGTGCCGGCGACAAAGGGTTTTACCTCTTTGGCGATATCCGGCAGCGTGCGCAGTGCGTTTTCCACGGGGGGCATAACCATATCCTTTTTCAAGCTGGCATCAAGATCGAATCGAGCAATCCGCGAGCCAAACAGCGCGAATGTCGTGAGTTTGCCTCGTCAGGGTAACGAATTCTGCGCTCGGCTGCGCAAACATCGGGCGGGCGGGCAGTGTTCGCATGTTTCGAGTTATGGAGTCCGCCAACACGATTCTCAAGCCGTAGGGAGATACCTAAGCAATTCGATTATTCCGCGCAGACAGTGAAATTACTGTCTGCGTTGGCGAATCGCGAGCGCCCGCGCCGCAGACCAGCCGAACCACAGGCTGCGCCACGGCGAAGCACCGGGGTCGTTGCTCAGCGCCTGCAGTGGATCGGCATGGCGCAAGGCGCGCTGGATCAAGTTCAGGTCGAGCCGCGCACGCACGCGTCGACCGATGATTAACGTTGAACCCAGCGCCAGCGCGACGCGAATTTCTGCCGCCAGCGCGCTCAGATAATCGCGTACCGCTGCGGTTCGTTGCGCCGATGCAGTCAGCAGATTTTCGCGATTGAGTTGATGTCGCGCCAGCAAGCTGAGCGGCAGCGGCAAGCGGCCTTGCTGCAGTTCTTGCGGCAGCATCGCGACCTGATGCAGCAATTGCGCGCATGCCGCGAGGGACGCTGCAGCGGTTGTGGCGGACTCGCTGGCGACGCCATCGGCAAAAAATAGCTGCTGCTCGATACCTGCCAGCGGCAGGCTGAAACGCTGCGTCTGCTCGATCTGGGTCGCAAAATCCGCGCTGCTCTCGACACCCAACTGCGCCGCCGCACCGCGAACCAG